>JANNEJ010000486.1:0-2768 GCA_031378585.1 Acidobacteriota bacterium
ATCAACCGGGTCGATCCGGCGACGGTCTCGGTCGACCCCAACTACACGCGTCCCTATACCGACGAGTTCACCGGCGGCATCGATCACGAGCTGCTTCCGGCGCTGCGCCTGAGCGCGGTGTTCACTCACCGGCTCGAACGAAACCCGCAGGCCACGTCGAACCCGGCGAATCCCTTCGACACGTTCCTCACGACCCGGCCCGATGCCGGTCGCGACGGCGTGCTCGGCACGAGCGATGACGGCACGTTCCAGTTCTACAACCGCACCTCGACGGTCGTGAACCAGACGTACTTCACAAACGATCGCAGCTACCGCCAGACCTACAACGGCCTCGAGGTAACGGCCACCAAGCGCATGTCGAATCGCTGGCAGATGCTGGCCGGCTACACCTACGCGCGCAGCCGGGTGGAAGGCTTGAGCGTGAACATCAATCCGAACACGCTGATCAACGTCACCGGGCCGCTGGCGGGTCAGAACACCAACTTCAACGGCCAGATCGGCGACCGGCCGCATCAATTCAAGGTAACCGGCACCTACGTGCTGCCCTTGTACGGCATCGGCCTGGCCGGCAACCTGAACGCGCAGAGCGGCATTCCGATCACGCGCCAGGTCGTCGTGGCGCAGGCGGTGGGCGGCAACAGCACGGTGAACGTCGAGCCGCTGGGGTCGTTCCGTTTGCCGAGCCGCACGGTCGGCGACCTGCGGGTGTTCAAGACCCAGCGCTGGGGCGCGCGCGAGCTCGAAGCGTCGGTCGACTTCAACAACCTGACCAACAACAACGTGGCGTGGGACGCGCGCACGCTGGGTGGCACCATCAACCTGCGGCAGAACGGCGACCCGACGGCCGCGCTCAACACCCTGCCGCAGTTCGCCTCGCCGGCGCAGGTCTACGGGCCGCGCAATATCCGGTTCAACGTGGCGTTCCGGTTCTAGAGCGGGCGAGCAGTGGCGGTTGCGACGACCGCTCGGCGGCTGGCCGCGTCATGAAAGAGGAACGCGGCGCGCGCTACCCCGGCAGTCGTTCGGGAGCCGGTACCGGTGTGTAGGCGCTGATCTTCGACAAGTGCAAACGCACCGCCCCGTGTTCGACGTCGTAGGCGCGCACGAACCGGCCGCCCCACGCGATCTCGTCAAAACGGAACGAGTGCCGCGCAATCACCGGCTGCATGTAGCCTTCATCGATCCCCTTGATGATGAGCAGCAGTTCGGCGCGCCGCGCCCGCAGGTCGTCGGCGCTCAATCCCGCCAGCGGGCTCTCGCCCGAAAGCGGATGCACCATCGTCCACGACAGCGGCAGGAAGCTCACTTTGTCGATCTGCAGCGGCAGGTTGAAGTAGTTCAACCGTTCTACGTCGCCGTCCACGTCCGCCATCGCCAGCACGAGCCGCGCTTCGATTTCCACGAGCAGCGTGTTGCGGCGATTCGCCACGCGGATCTGCAGGCTCCAGCCGTCCTTGAACGGCGCCACGAGCGCGTGTGAGCTGTACGCCAGACGCGTGGTGGGGCGTGCGAAACGCGCGAACATCACCGCCGCGATGAGCGAGAACCCCAGGATGCCGAACACGCCTTCAATGGCCGCCAGGGTCCAGGTGCCGGCGGTCGTGGGATACAGCGAGCCATAGCCGACGGTGGTGAGGGTCTGCACGCTCATGCCGAGCGCGCTCATCCACCGGCCTCCGGTCGAGCTCAGGTCCGCGTTGCCGATGTGCTCCACGCCCACGAGCAGGTAGAGCGACGCGAACAGCAGGTTCAGCGCAAGATAGCCCGCCACGAACGTGACGAACAGCCGCGCCGTCGGCATCGTGGCCAGCGCCACGAACCCCTCGCTCAGACCCGACAGGCGCCCGACCCGCTCCACGCGGAAGCTGCCGTCCTTCGACATCAGGCGTTCGACGGGGCGGTCAAACGACGACGCGAGTCCGGGGTCGGAGGTGGTCGACGGCGAAGGGCGGCGCATGGCGCGCCGCCTACTTCCCGTTCAGCTCGTCGTAGATCGCCTGCACCGCCGCCGTAAGCCGCGTCGAGTCGTAGCCGGCGTACTTGCTCATCCACGCCTTGTCGGCGGCGGCCTGCTCCACGGTCTTGCCGGCCTTGTGGGCAGCCGTCGTCTGCGCGTACAGGTCTGCGAGGAACTGCTGGAACACCGCTACGTCCTTCACGGTTGCCACGGGCTGGTGGCCGCCGATCACCGTGTCGACGTTCTTCACGCCGTCGAGCAACTTCTTCAACGTCTCGGGCCACGCTCGGCCGCTGCCGCCGTTGCTGCGATCGATGAAGGGCGCGTCCTTCCACGGAAACATGTCGCCGGCCTGCATCGTGCGCAGCGCCGTGTAGACCACGAACGTGTCGCCGCTCGTATGGCCCGCTCCGAAGTGATAGAGGTCGATCTGGTCCTTGCCCGCACCGAGCGTGAGCTTGTCGCTGTAAGTGCGCTTGGGCAGGAACTGCGCCTTGTCGCCCTTGAAGGCGTCCATGCGCGCCATGTTCGCCTTGGTGTTCTCGTGCACCACGGTCTCGATCGACGCACCGAAGAACTCGTTGCTGCCGGTGTGGTCACCGTGCGCGTGCGTGTTGATCACGGTCACGACGGGCTTGTTCGTTACGCTCTTGATGCGTTCGAGGATCGTCGGGCCCCAGTTGGCGAGCTTCGTGTCGACCACCACGACGCCGCGGTCGGTGATGAAGACGCCCGTGTTGCCGCCGCTGAACGCCTCGCGCGGGGTGGTGTTCGAGCCCGTGATGACGAAGAGGTTGTCTTTGACTTTCTC
>JANNEJ010000560.1:0-4850 GCA_031378585.1 Acidobacteriota bacterium
TGGCAGGCAAAACCCTGCACGGAGCAAGACCAAATAGGGGAGCGCATGGCTTCGGCCATTCGGACGGCCCGTCCGATTGACGCTTCCGGGTAGGTCGCTCGAGTCCGTCAGCAATGACGGACCTAGAGGAATGGTCATCCCGTCGGCGCCTGGCTGAAAGGTCGAGCGCCGGAGGACAGAATTCGGCTTACAGGTTCGCTGCGGCACTTCTGGCGTTCGATTCTTCGAGGCTGACTGGTTATGGGCACACGATGGTTCTGGTCCGCGCTCGCGCTGCTGGTGTGCGTTGGCGTGTTGGTCGCCGAGCAGGTGAGTCCGGCGGCCGGGCAGGCGCCGCGGCGGCCGGCAGGGGCGCGATCCCGTCCGGGTGACGGCCGCGCGCCCGAGTTCCCAGAGCCCACGATTACCGAGTACAAACCGCGTACCACCTTGAAGACCGCAGCGCACCTGGTGCCGCGCGCGAAATTTCCCGTCATCGACATCCACAGCCACCAGCCGACGCCGATCTCAGAGGCGCAGTTTGCGACCGTGGTGGCCGGCATGGACGCCGTGAACTTGCGCGTGCTCGTGAACGCGAGCGGCGCGTCCGGCGCGCGGCTGGCCCAGTCGGTTGACGCGCTGAAGGCGAGCCGCTTCAAGGGCCGCATGGTGCAGTTTGCCGAGGTCGATTTCCGAAACGTCGGACCAGGTTGGGGCGCGAAGGCCGCCGCGCAGCTCGAGGCCGATGTGAAGGCCGGCGCCCTTGGCCTGGGCGAGATATCGAAGGCGCTCGGGTTGCGGTACCGCAAGGCCGATGGCTCGCGGCTGCGCGTGGACGATCCCGAACTCGATCCCGTCTGGGCCGCGTGCGGCCGCCTCCGTATTCCCGTGCTCGTCCACACGGCGGAACCCCAGGAGTTCTTCGAGACCATCGACGTGCAGAACGAGCGATGGCTCGAGCTGGCGCTCTATCGCGACCGACGGTACCCCGCGGGCGAGTTCCCGCGGTTCGAAGAGTTGATGGCCGAGCGGAACCGGATGTTCAAGAAGCACCCGAAGACGACCTTCATTGCCGCCCATTTCGCGTATCACGCCAACGACCTGGCCCGGATGGCCACGCTCTTTGACGAGCATCCAAACGTCTACACCGAAGTGGGCGCCATCCTGGCCGAGTTGGGCCGCCAGCCTCGCGCGGCTCGCGAGTTCTTCGTCAAGTACCAGGACCGCATCATTTTCGGCAAGGACAGCTTCCAGCCCGACGAGTTTCCGTACTACTGGCGCGTCTTCGAGACCGGCGACGAGTACTTCGACTACTACCGCGACTATCACGCCTTCTGGAAGCTGTACGGCATGAGCCTGCCCGACGACGTGCTGAAGAAGCTCTACTACAAGAACGCGCTGCGGCTCGTGCCGGGGTTGCCGCAAGACGGATGGCCGCAGTAGTGGCTCGCTACCTCGTGACCGGAGGCGCAGGTTTCATCGGCTCGCACCTGGTCGAACATCTACTGACGCGTGGTGATGACGTGAGAGTCGTCGACAACCTCAGCACCGGCACGCTCGCAAATCTCGCGGCGGCCACCGCGGCGGCTCGGACCGCGGGCGCCAGTGGCACGCCGGAGTTCATGGAAGGCGACCTGGCCGATCTCGGTGTCGCGGCGCGTGCCGCCGTGGGCATGGACTACGTGCTGCATCAGGCCGCGATCCCGTCGGTGCCGCGTTCGGTGTCCGATCCGATTTCGTCGAACCGCGCCAATATCGACGCTACCCTGAACGTGCTGGTGGCCGCTCGAGATGCCGGCGTGAAGCGGCTCGTCTTTGCGGGGTCGTCTTCGGTCTACGGCGACGCGGCAGAGATGCCGAAGCGCGAGGACATGCCGGCCAGGCCGCTCTCGCCGTATGCGCTGCAGAAGCTCGTGGGCGAGCAGTACCTGGCGCTCTTCACGTCGCTCTATGGGTTGGAGACGGTGTCCACGCGCTATTTCAATGTCTTCGGCCCGCGTCAAGACCCATCGTCGCCGTACTCCGGGGTGATTTCTCTCTTCGTGCGCGCGGCGCTCGATGGCACGGCACCAACGATCCACGGCGACGGCGAACAGACGCGCGACTTCACGTACGTGGCCAATACGGTCGACGGCGTGCTACGGGCGGCCGTGGCCCCAGGCGTGGCAGGTCACGTCATCAACGTGGCCACGAGCGGACGCGTGTCGCTGAACGTGCTGTGGCGCCACGTGCAGCGCCTGCTCGGCACGTCGCTCACGGCCACCTACGGGCCGGCGCGCGCGGGCGACGTGCGCGATTCTCAGGCGGCCATCGACAAGGCCGCGCGGATGCTGGGCTACCTGCCGACTGTCACGTTCGAGGACGGCCTGCGGCGCACGGTCGAGTGGGCCGCCGGCCGGCCGTTGCCAAAGCCATAGGGCCCAAAGCCGTAGGGCGTGCAGCGCGCCCGCAGCGCGATGTCAGGGCACTGACCGGGGCGCAAGCGCCATGCGCGTGCCGTCGTCGTAGAGGGCCGTGGCGCGTCCCCCGTCGAGTTCCAGCGCCGTCGCTCGGCCTTTGTAGACGGGCGCCAGCATGCCCGTGTCGATCAGAAACAGCCGTCCTCCGAGGCGGGTCTGGATCCTGAAGTCCCGGTTCACCGTGTGACCCAGGACCAGGCGTTCCGCCGACCAATGGGCCAGCAGTCCGGTGAAGGGCCCGTCGAGGGCCGCCTCGTCGGCGAGCGCGTAGCCGCGGTACCACAGTGGGCCGTCGCCGTCCAGGAGTGACCACTCGCCTACGCCCAGCACCTCGGCCGCCTCGCGCACCAGGGCCACGTCAACGTCGGCGAGGTCGGGGGTCTCGCCGCGCTCCTTGGCGGCCACGACGAGCGCGTTGGTCCACCTGACCTCCGCCGCGGCGATGGCCAGTGTGTCCTCGAGCCTGAACCAGGGCGCCGCCAGGTTCGCGCGCACGAGCCGCTCGAGAAACCGGTCGAACCGCCGTACCTCGTCGCGCGCCCGGGTGTTGAGTTGGTCGAGGCTGGCTCGGGTGCCGAGAGGAGACAGGCCGGCATGCATGAACACGGTGCCCTGCACCATCGCGGCAATGGGCAACTGGCGAAGCCACCGGCCGTAGTCCCCCTGCGGCCCGAGCGCCAGCCGGTACTCGACGCAGCCCGGGTGGTACGCCCCGAGGAACCCTTCGCGCGTGCGCGTCAGTCCGGGCGGGTTCTCGCCGCGGCGTGTCACGGCGCGCCGCGAAACCAGGGCCTCGTAGGACCGCCATGCTTTCTCGCGTACCGCCTCGCCGTCGGGCCCTGCGAAGCTCGCGCAGATTGCCGGGGTGACGTCACGTAGTTCGCCGAGCAGATTCATCGCCTCGTGGTTGCCCATGACCGGCACCACACGTCCGCCGCTCTTTGGCGCCTCCTTCTCGAGAGCACGCAGCAGGTCGAACACGCGCTTCACGGCTGCGCCGCGGTCGGTGACGTCCCCGGTCTGTACGAGCGTGGCCGTGCCGCCGGTCCAGTGATTCTGCTGATCGACCAGGCGCGCCGCCCGCAGGATGGCCACGAGGCCATCGTCGCTGCCGTGGACGTCGCCGATGGCCACGACGCGTCCCTCCGCCGCCGACGCCGCCGGATGCGCGACCGGCGTGGCGATCAGCGCCATGCCCACGACGAGACCGAATGCGAGTCGCACCGCGGCCGCCGAAGTCATTCGAGAAACCCCTTGGCGACGCCCTTGTCCTTGACCCTGCGCGCGATGGCGGTGCGGATCCGGTCGCGTCGAGCGAAGACCGCCTTCCGTTTGCCGTCGCTGAGCCACGTGCCGAGCTCGCGGTCGAGGTCGGCGGGCGTCAAGGACTCGATGCGGTCCCACAGCTGCTGGTCGATGATGGCTGGCACGGCAATGCCGTCAAGCGACGTGCGAGAGGTGAACGCACGGGAGTGATCGATGAGGAAGAGGTGCCAGTCGATCTCGGTTTCGTGCCCGACCCAGGTGCGGGAGCACGCCTCGGTTGCAGGAGCTACGGCCGGAGACGCCGTCTGGGCGAAGCCAGACGACACGACGACGAGTTCCGCTGCAAGGGCGGCCGAGAGTACGGCAAGGCGCGTCGACAGACCAGTGATCAACGGGGAAGCTCCTGCCTGGAATTCTAGCGGCCAGTGTGTCGAAGTCGAGAGGAAATCCCGGCGTCGTGCCAGTGATGCAGCGTCTGTTTGCGGACCCGCAACCGGAGTTGCCGGCCACTAGCCGGGCCTCATGGACCACGTGTCAGCCACGGTTGGCGCATTCGCCGTGTGTCCGACGACGTCGACGCGCCCGGGTACGACGCTATCTGGTTGAGCCGATTGCGGTTGGTGTCTTTGTCGCGTTCGTGACCCGGCTCTTGCAGTGAGTCGGTGCGTCCACACGGAGCGCCGCGGGCGGTGACCGTTGACCTCGGGTGTCCGATCCAGGCGCGCCGTGTGCGACTTCATCAACCCTTCAGTCCAGGAGACTCGTCATGACATCCACGTTCGCCCAAATCGCTCTCGTTGTTGCGCTGGCCACCGGCGCGCCACTGGCCATTCAGGCGCAAGACGCGCCCGCGAAGACCACCGTCGCGCAGGCCAACGTCAACCTGAACACCGCGTCCATGGACCAGCTGGAAGGGCTGCCCGGCATCGGTCCGCGCGCAGCGCAGCGCATCGTCGACTACCGCACGAAGAACGGTGGATTCAAGAAGGTCGAGGAGCTGATGAAAATTCAGGGAATCGGCGAGCGCAGTTTTCTGCGCCTGCGCGCCCTCGTAAGGGTGGGGAGCCCGAGGGCCGTTGCTAAGTCTCCACAGTAGGCAGTTGGGGGAGCCGCGGGCCGGGGCCCGCGGCTCTTGCCGCCGCCGCG
>JANNEJ010000750.1:0-3072 GCA_031378585.1 Acidobacteriota bacterium
GTCACGGTGCGGGCCATCGGTCCCGCGGTGTCTTGCGACACCGAGATCGGGATGATGCCACTGCGACTGACCAGTCCCACCGTGGGTTTCAGACCCACCAGGCCGCTCACCGACGCCGGACACACAATGCTGCCATCGGTCTCGGTTCCCACGCCGATGGACGCGAGGCTCGCCGCAATCGCGGTGCCGGTGCCCGCGCTCGACCCGCACGGATTCCGGTCGAGCACGTAGGCGTGCTTGGTCTGCCCACCACGCGAACTCCAGCCGGAGCTGGACCTGGTGGAGCGGAAGTTGGCCCACTCGCTCAGGTTCGTCTTGCCGAGCACTACGACGCCGGCGGCGCGCAAGCGCGCCACGATGAACGCGTCCTTCGTGGGCCGGTTGTCGGCCAGCGCCAGCGAGCCGGCGGAGTTGGCCATGCCCACCGCGTCGATGTTGTCCTTGAGCAGCACGGGGATGCCGTGCATCGGCCCCCGCACCGTGCCCGCCGCCCGCTCCGCGTCCAGCCGTTCGGCGTCGGCAAGCGCCGCGGGGTTCAGCTCGATGACGGCGTTGAGACCGGGCCCGGCCTTGTCGATGGCCGCGATGCGCGCCAGATACGCCTGGGTGAGCGCGCGCGACGTGAGCGTGCCAGCCTTCATCCTCGTCTGCGCGTCGGCGGCGCTCAGCTCCACGACGTCGAGGGCAGGCGCCAGGGCGGCCGCCACGGGCACGGGAGGCCGCGCGGTCTGGTCCGACGCGGCAGTGCACGCCACGGGCACGATGACCGCGAGCACGAGAGAGAGATGACGGACGTTCATGCGGGCGACAGCTCCGGAAAGAGGACACGTCAGTGTATCCCGGGCGCAAGGCCTGACGGCGCAGCGGTAACATCGAGACGTTCACGTGACGCTGTTGCCCGATTCGTTCGTCCCGCATCCGCTCATCGTCGGCGGTCTTTGCATGCCGCTGGCCGGGTGGGCGCGCCCGCGCCGTTTTCCGCGCCTGCCGGCGGCCGAGGCGCGGCTCTTCCGCGTCGGGCCAGACACGGAGGTGCTCGGACACTGCCACTGGCAGGCCGAGCGTCGCTCGCGCCTGACGATCATCTGCCTGCACGGACTCGAGGGCTCGAGCGACGGCCACTACATGCGCGGCATGGCCGATAAGGCCTGGGCGCGCGGTTTCAACGTCGTGCGCCTGAACCAGCGCAATTGCGGCGGCACCGAGCACCTCTCGCCAGGCCTGTATCACTCAGGGCTGACCGCCGATCCGATGGCGGTGATGCACGCGCTCGTGGAGGCCGAGCGACTCGAATACGTCGCCTTCGCGGGCTACTCGCTTGGCGGCAACATCGCGCTGAAGCTGGCCGGAGAGCTCACGCCGCCAGACGCCGCGCGCGTCGTGGCGGTCACGGCCGTGTCGCCGCCGATCGAGCTGGCGCACTGCGTAGACGCGCTCGAACGTCCGGTCAACCTGGCGTACCACTGGAACTTCCTGGTCGGCCTGCGCGGGCGAATGATCCGCAAGGCGCGCCTGTATCCCGACATCTACAGCACGGCGGCGCTCACGCACGTGCGCAGCGTGCGGGCCTTCGACGACGCCTACACGGCGCCCCACAACGGCTTTACCGGCGCCGCCGACTACTACCACCGGGCCAGCTCGCGCCGCGTGTTGCACGCGCTCGCGGTGCCGGCGCTGCTCATCTCGGCGGCCGACGATCCGTTCGTGCCGCCGGACGCGGCGCGCGACCCGGCGCTCGATGCGGTGCCGCGGCTCACCCGCATCATCACCAGACACGGCGGGCACTGCGGCTTCATCGGCCGGCCCGCAGGGCACGGCGACGACGGCTACTGGGCAGAGGGCCGGGTGCTCGACTTCATCGCCGCCGCGCACGCTCCCGCCCGCTCACCGCCCGCGCCGGGTCAGCCCTGCGCCAGCTGGTCGACCATCCCCTGCCCGAACACGGCGCCCCTGCCCGCGTCTTCGTGCTTGAAGTAGACGAACACGTCGCGACAGCGCGTCGACAGGTCCTGCGCGAGCGCGGTCCACCGGCGAATCGCCTCGTCGTCGTAGCCTTCGTCACGCAGGCGCAAATAGGCGAAATCCGCGGTGGCCACAACGGGCACCGAGCGCGCCTCGGTGTCGGCCACGCACAGCGCGAAGTTGCGCGCGCGCAGCCGGGCGTAGACCTCGTCATCGAGCCACGAGTCGTGACGGAACTCGAACGCGGCCGGCGTCCCCTCGGGCACCGTGGCCAGGAACGCGTCGAACACCTCGAGGTTGCATTTCAAGTTGGGCGGGGTCTGGAACAGCAGCGCGCCCAGTTGCGGGCCCAGCGCGCGCGCCGTCTTCACGAAGAAGTCCACGGCATCGCCCACGTCTTTCAGGCGCTTGTCGTGCGTGATCCGGCGATTGGCCTTGAGCGTGAAACGGAAGGACGACGGCACTTGACCGACCCAACCCGCCACGTTCGCTGGCGTGGGCATGCGGTAGAACGTCGCGTTGATTTCAACCGACGGAAAACGTTCGGCGTAGAAGGGCAGCATCTTGGCCGCAGACAGCGTCTGCGGATAGAAACTGCCCTTCCACTCCGGATAGTTATAGCCAGACGTGCCGACGAGGATCACAGGGGTCCCCGCGTCAGGCGTGCGAAACTACCAGCGCGGCTCGCGCCGGCCACCACCGCCACCGCCACCACCCCGGCTGCTGCCGCCGCCGCCACGACCCATGCCGCCACCGCCGCCGCCACCGAAGCCGCCGCCACCGCTAGGCTTCGGCCGGGCCTCGTTGACGACCAGCGCGCGACCGTCCATCTGGAACTCGTGGAGTTCGTCGATGGCCTTCTGTGCACCTTCGTCGGTTGCCATCTCGACAAACGCGAAACCACGCGCCCGGCCCGTGGCCTGGTCGCGCATCGTGTGCACGTTGGCCACATCGCCAGCGCGACCGAACAGTTCGGTCAGGTCTTCGTCGGTTGCACTGTAGGGAAGATTACCCACGTAGAGTCTACGGCCCATCGGTCACTCGCTCCTGCCGCGCTTCGGTCGATCAGCCCGACGCGCGCGACACGCCGGGCTTCCCCGCGACCAGCTC
>JANNEJ010000796.1:0-9350 GCA_031378585.1 Acidobacteriota bacterium
ACGCCGCTCGAACGCCCACAGGAGCTCAGGGACAAGCCGTTCTTCACGCCCGCGGAAGCGGCGCAGTGGGAACGCCAGTTCGTGGAGCGGAACGAGGATCCTGCGCCTGGGGCGGCCACCAGGGGCACCGGCACCTACAACGCGTTCTACCGCGAGTTCGGCACCCGCACCGTCACGACCCTGCGTACGTCGATCGTCACCGACCCGCCTGACGGCCGCATCCCTGCGCTTACGCCGGCAGCGGCCGAGATCAAGCGCCAGCGCATCGAGCGTCAGCGGCGCTTCGAGAATCCGGAAGACCTCGGCCTCCAAGATCGCTGCGCATCGTTCGTCACGGCCGGACCTCCCATGCTCCCGTATTCCTACAACAGCAACTACCAGATCGTGCAGACCAGTGACGCCGTCCTGGTGAACGCGGAGATGATCCACGACGCCAGGATCATTCCGCTCGACGGCCGTCCTCATGTGCCGCAGAGTGTCAGGTTGTGGATGGGCGATTCGGTGGGTCGCTGGGAAGGCAACACGCTGGTGGTCGACACCACGAACTTCAACGACGGCGGTGGCTTCTATGGCGACGCCGGTGGAAATTTCGGCTGGGACCGCAATCTTCATGTGATCGAGCGCTTCAGTCTGTTCGACGACGACACGCTGCTGTACCGGTTCGAGATCGACGACCCCACGGCATTCACGCAGCCGTGGAAGGGCGAGCTGACCATGGCGCGCGCCACCGGCACCATCTACGAATACGCCTGTCACGAAGCCAACTACTCGCTGGCCAACATGTTGAGCGGCTTCCGCGCCGCTGAACGTAAGTGGCCCTGATGACCAGTGGTTGGGTCTGCTGGAGCTGGTGATGATCCTGGGGGTGGCCACGATTCTCTGGGCTCTCAACCGCCGCGGCCCGAACGCACGCGCGTGACCATCGGGGTTATCTCCGACACCCACGGCCTGCTTCGGCCGGAGGCCGTCGCCGCGCTGCACGGCTCGGATCTGATCCTGCACGCGGGCGATGTGGGCAACCGGGAGATCCTGGACAGGCTTCGCACCGGCGCGCCCACCGTGGCGGTGCGCGGGAACGTCGACACCGCCGTGTGGGCCACGGCCCTGCCCCTGACGGAGGTCGTCGAGGTGGGCGGCCTGTGTCTCTACATGCTGCACGACCGGGCGGCGCTCGACCTCGACCCTACAGCCGCGGGATTTGCGGCGGTGATCTTCGGGCACTCTCATCGCCCCGGCGCCGACATGCGCGACGGGGTGTTGTTTCTGAACCCCGGCAGCGCCGGTCCGCGTCGGTTCAGCCTCCCAGTCACCATCGCCAGGCTGACAGTGTCTGGCGGCATGCTCTCCCACGAGATCGTCGAACTCACGGTGTGAGACTGTGGGTGTTGCCGCATGGTTCGCGCGGCGCTACACTGCCGCGGAGGTGTCGCCCGACGGGGTCCTCGAACCCATCGGAACACGGCGAAGGAGCCCCTCGTGGCACAGCAGAAGACCACGCCGACCAAGGCCAGCGTCGAGGCGTATCTGGCCTCCATCGGCACCGACGAGCGACGCGCCGACTGCCGAGCGCTCGTCGCCCTGTTCCGCACGGTGACGAACGAACCGCCCGTGATGTGGGGCCCCAGCATCGTAGGCTTCGGCCGCTACCACTACAAGTACGCGAGCGGTCACGAAGGCGACTCGTGCCTTGTGGGATTCTCGTCGCGCAAGACGGACGTGACTCTCTACCTCCTGCCGGGATTCGAGGGCCGCGACTCGTTGCTGGCGACGCTCGGCCCGCACAAGACCGGCAAGGCATGTCTGTACGTGACGCGGCTGGCGGACATCGACCTCGCCCTGCTCGAGACACTCGTGCGGGACTCGTTCACCGAGATGAAGAAGATGGCGGCCAGGCCACCGTCGGCTCCGGCAAGGACCCGGGCCATCACGCCGCTCTTCAAGAAGCTGAACCTCACCACCCAGGACACGATTCACGTACTGAAAGCCCCTCGGTCGTTCGAGGCGGAACTCGACGCCCTGGGAGGCGTGACCGTGCGGCGCTTTCTGCGCGGCCGCACGACGTTTGCTCTTGCCTTCGCCATTTCCACGTCGGACGTCGACGCGGCCAGCGCGCTCATCGCCACAGCGGCCGAGGGCGATGCCGTCGTGTGGATGGCGTATCCAAAAGGCGCGTCCAAGAAGTACACGTGCGAGTTCAATCGAGACACGGGCTGGGCGGCACTCGGCAAGGCCGGCTTCGAACCCGTGCGCCAGGTGGCCATCGACGACGACTGGTCGGCGCTACGCTTTCGACGCACCGAACACATCAGGACGCTGACCAGGCCCGCGACGCACGCGATCTCTGACGCCGGCAAGGCCCGCACGCGGGCCGCTCCCGCACGCGCCCGCGTTCGTGAGCAACCGCCACGCTCGCGCTCGTCGACGTCCTGATCGAAGCCGCGCAAGTGCCGCAGCGGGGGCACGCGTCGTCAGACGGCGTCTTCGAGTTCGCGGCGCAGAAGCCTGATGTGGCGACGCTCCCGGGTGGAGAGCGCCCCAACCCCGAAGCTGGCGCCGGCGGCCCGTCCGGCCGCTTCGCAGATCGCCACGATGCGGTCGAGTGTGGCCAGGCGCCCGTCCTCGTCGAGGTCGCGCAGTTGCAATCGAATCGCGCGACGGGCGGCCTCGAAGTGCTCCGGTGAGGGACGTATCGTGAGCCACTGGTCGAGCAGTTCCAGGCCGCCGACCGTCGCCCGGTCGTTGGCCGCGAGCTGCACGCGCATGGCATTCTGTTCCCCTGCTTCGGCACCGTCGACCCAGCACACATCCACTGCCGGAAGCCACTCGAGCACGAACGCGGTGTCGGCCCGCAGACCGTGGCCGTGCAGGACATCGACGACGCTCGTGTCGGTCACGCCGAGCGCTTCGGCGAGCGCAATCTTCTCCAGGCTGCTGGTCCGGGCGTCGCCGGTGTGGGCTGGGGCGAGCGCGCGCGCAGGGTCCGAGTGAGTCATCGTGCCTCTCCTCTTGGGATACGTCGGTTCTGTGTCCGAGACTAGTGAGGCCCGCACGGATAGACAAATAGATACTTCTGCACTCGAAGATAGGTATTTGCTATTTTCACGCGCCGGGTCGGCCACAAGGCACGCCCGGCGTTGGAGCGAAGCGCCGCCGTGTCAGCGCCGGCCGTCGTACCACACGGGACACCCGTCGGCGCGCCGCAACGTGCGGCCGCCGGTGAGCACCGTGCGCAGCATGAAGCCGGCAATCTCGAACGGCGAGTAGAGCTCGAGCTTTCGTCCGCTCGTGGCCAGCGGGTGGCGATGCAGGATCACGATCCGCCGGCCCGCACGCCTTGCCGCGCGCTTCAGGCGGCGGAAGAGGTCGATCTCTTCGCTCGCATACAGCTCCTGGCTGAAGCCACCCACGGCGCGGAACGTCGAGGCCTGCACGAAGATGAACGACCCGGCAGCCCAGCGCGTCACCCGGCTGATGGCGTTCCACACACCGACGCCAACCGCGGCCAGCGGGCCGCCAGAGTCCATCATGACGGTGCTGCCGCCGGCCAGATAGCGGCCGGTCGCGATCGCGTCGGCGGCGTCGACGAAGAGCGCAATGGGCGGATGCGAGTCGGCGTCCACGAACACGAGCCATTCACCCGTGGCCGCCGCCACAGCGGCATTGCGCGCGCGGGAAATCTGATTCACTGGCTCGAACACCACCCGGGCGCCATGAGCACGGGCGATCGCGGCGGTGTCGTCGGTCGAGTTGTTGTCGCAGACGATGAGCTCACTCGTCCATCCACGCGCGTCGAACGCCTGCATAGCCGCGCGAATACTCGTGAGCGTCGAGCCGAGACAGCCGGCTTCGTTGAACGCCGGCACGAGCACCGAGATGGTCATGACTCAAGTGTAGGACGCCCGGGCCAGCCGTGCCGTCCCGACAGGCAGGGATGCGCGGGATCGCTCGAAACGGCAGACCACACCCGTACGGCGTTCGCGTGGTCACCGAGACCGCCTGGCGCGTTTCGCCCTGCGCTCCACTAGGAGGGCGAACGAACGCGAGAGCGGCAGCTCGTCGCATTCCGGCAGAAACAGTCTGTTCGGTGGCAGACCGAGTCTGGCCGTCTGCAGCCCGGCGTTGACACGGCCGACCGCGACTTCGCGCGATTCCCGGGGGTGCGCGCGCGCAATCCGTTTCTCTAGCGGTTGTACTTCTTCAGCGCGGCCCGCAACCCGTCGTGCGGTAGCCGCTCCACGCGCCGGTTGTCGATGCCCGTCATGGTCTCGGCCGCCACGAGGGCGTTCACGATCGCCTCTTCGGTGGCCCACGCCGTGGCATCGAAGATGGGGCTGATCTCTTCGTTCGAGACCATCTGCAACGACGCAAGGCCCGTGGCTTTGAAGGCCTCGGGGTTGGCGGTGGAGAACGCGATGAAGATGTCGCCGGACCCGTTGCCAGACAAGCCGCCGGTGCGGGCCATGCCGAGCGTGGCGCGGCGAGCAAGGCGCTTCAACTGGTGCGGCAAGAGCGGCGCGTCGGTGGCCACCACGATGATGATGGAGCCCAGATCACCGCGGGCCGGATCGCCGGCCAGCGCCGCCTGCTGCGGCGTCTGCGGGATCTCTTTGCCCACCGGCACGCCGGCCACCATCAGCTGCGCGCGGCGCCCGAAGTTCGATTGCACGAGCACGCCTACGGTGTAACTCGCCCCGTCCATCTTCACCACGCGCGATGACGTGCCGATGCCGCCCTTGAAGCCGTAGCAGACCATGCCGGTGCCGCCGCCTACGTTGCCCTCGGTCACGACGCCGCCCTTGGCGGTGTCGAGCGCCTCGAACGCATGCGGCGGCGTCACATGGAAGCCGTTGATGTCGTTGAGCGCGCCGTCGTAGGTTTCAGCCACGACCGGCAGCGACCACCAGTAGCCAGACGCGTCCGGCGGGCCTGTCTTGATGCGCCACTGGATCACCGCATCGCGCACCACGCCCACGCTGTGCGTGTTGGTGATCATCACCGGGCCTTCGAGAAAGCCCGATTCCTCGAGCCAGGTGGTGCCGGTCATCTCGCCGTTGCCGTTTTGCGAGTACCACCCAGCAAACGACGGCTTGGCCATCGAGTCGCGGCCCCGCGGCAGAATTGCCGTCACTCCGGTGCGTACGGGTCCCTGCCCCACCTTGAGCGCGCCCTCGCCCGAGATGAGGGTCGCGTGTCCCACGGTGACGCCGGCCACATCGGTGATGGCGTTCAGTGCGCCTGGCGTGCCATCAAACGGCACGCCGAGGTCGCGCGCGCGCGGTGGGCGCTGGGCCGACAGCGCGGGCGAGAGGGCAAGCCCAGTCAAAAGGGCCAGGCCCGAGACGAACGCGGCGAGTCGTGCGGTGCGCATACGCAGGCGAGTGTAACGCAGCGGCGGAGGCGGCGCTGGGACCTCCGGCGAGGCGAAATCTGAGCACCGCCGGCCTTGCCGGTCCCCCATGCGTCCAGCGTCGGTCAGACGTCGAGGACGTCCCGGCACGGCGGAGCGAAGTTGAGCCTCGCAGCAGGTCCCAGCGTCGACTCCGCCGCCACAGGGCACAGCGCGCTAGTTGGCGCCCGGCTTGCGCATCATCTGCTGCGCGCGCTCGGTCGAGGGCGGAATCAGCCCCTTCGAACGGTAGTACGGGATAGCGGTGCCGTACATCTCGTTGCTGTGGCCGATCACGCCCGCGAGCACGGAGCCGCGGGCCACGCTGTTCTGCCCCTGCTTCACCATCTCGGTGGCGTTGGCGTCGGTCAACATCTTGAAGGCTTCGTCGCAGAACGCAAACGAGTCGGCCAGCGCCTTCACGAACTCGGCCTTGGTGGTCTTCTTCTCGTTGTCATTGCCCTGGTTCGGGTTGGCCATGCCGCGCGCGGCCGAGCAGGCGCCAAACTGGGCATTGGCGACGTGTCCAAACAGTTGACCAAACGTGCGGACGTCCTTGGTGATCTGGAAGGAGTAATCGGCCTCGGCCATCTTCTCGGCCATCTCGGTGAGGTTGCGCTTCACGCCCTCGTAGCTGCGTTGCAGGCCGGCAGCAAGCGTGATGGTCTGGGGAGCGCCCTGCGGCATCTGGGCGTGGGCGGCGGGAATAGCAAGCGCCAGAACGAACGCGACGGTACACACAAACTTCATAGTTGGAGACTCCTCTGGGATTGAACCCGAATCCCTCGACTCTAGACCACCCGCCGAAATCGATCAACGAGCGGTTGTGGTGTCGCCGGCTATTGGCGAACCGCGGCATCGAGCCGCTGCCGCAGGGCCCGATACTCGGGCAATGGTCCGCGGTAAGCCAGGTCGTCCACCGTGTCGAACACCGGCACGTCGGTGCGCAGCGTGGCGAGTTCCTTGAAGCGCAGCGCCAGGCTTCGGTCGCGCGCCAGGGTGGCGGCCAGGGCCCCGGCCCGCGTGACATCGATGGTCCAGGCGCGGTGGTCATCGGGAATCGCCTCGATGCGGCCATACGCGGCCAGCACCGTGGCCGCGGACTTGGCGCCCCAGCCCGCCAAGCCCGGATAGCCGTCGGAGCTGTCGCCGACAAGCGCCAGATAGTCGGGAATGGACGCCGGCGGCACGCCAAACTTCTCGACCACCCCGGCTTCGTCGCGGGTCGTACGGCGGAGCCGGTCCACTTGCACCACGCGAGAGCCGCGCACGCACTGCGCCAGGTCCTTGTCGGGCGTGCAGATGAGCACCTGCGTCACACGCGGGTCGAGCGCCGCCTTGGCGGCGGCCGAGGCCAAGGCGTCGTCGGCCTCGAATTCCACCATCGGCCACACCCGCACCCCCATCGCCTCGAGACACTCTTCGAGCAGCCGGAACTGCGACCACAACACCGGGTCGATGCCCTCGCCGGTCTTGTACGCGGGCCAGAGGTGATTGCGGAACGACTCGATCACGTAGTCGGTGGCCACGCCCAGGTGGGTGGCCCCGCCGTCGAGCATGCTGCGCACCGAGTTGAGCACGCCGCGCACGGCGCCGACTTCCTGGCCTGACGCCTCGCGCGCCGAGGGCACCGCGTAAAAGTGGCGGAACAGCTCGAAGGTGCCGTCGATGAGATGCACTTGCACGCCGACAAGCATACCCGCCCGCGCACCGGACCGCGTGACCGCGTCCGCGTGTTGCGTGGTGCGTGCTATAAACGGATCCACAGCCATGGCCACCATCCGTCGCACGTCCGCTCGTAATGCGAAGCCCGCCAACACGCCGTCGTCCGCCCGCGTCATCAAGGTGGGACTGACGCAGATGGCGTGCGGCACCAGCGGCCGCGCCAATCTCACCCGGCAGCTCGCGCTGGCGCAGCGCGCCGTCGACGGCGGCGCCCAGATCGTGTGCACGCAAGAGCTGTTCAAGTCGCAGTACTTCTGCCAGTCCGAGAACCACGACTGCTTCGGCCTGGCCGAAACCATTCCCGGCCCGTCCACCGACGCCTTCCAGCAGTTTGCCAAGACGCACGGCGTGGTCGTGGTGGCGTCGCTCTTCGAGAAGCGCGCGGCCGGGCTGTACCACAACACCGCGGCGATCATCGACGCCGACGGGTCGCTGCTCGGCATCTACCGCAAGATGCACATCCCCGACGACCCGCTCTTCTACGAGAAGTTCTACTTCGCGCCGGGCGACACGGGCTTCCGCGCCTGGAAGACCAAGTTCGGGACCATCGGCGTGCTGATCTGCTGGGATCAGTGGTACCCCGAAGCCGCCCGCCTCACCGCGCTGCAAGGCGCCGAGATCATCTTCTATCCGACGGCCATCGGCTGGCATCCGCGCGAGAAGAAGGCATACGGCGCGGCCCAGCACCAGTCGTGGGAAGTGATTCAGCGCAGCCACGCCGTAGCCAATGGCTGCTACGTGGCGGTGGCCAACCGCATCGGGCACGAGCTCGTGAACGGCCCTGACGGCACGCCGGTGAGCACCGACGGCCTCGAGTTCTGGGGGCAGTCGTTCGTGGCCTCGCCCGACGGCACCGTGGTGAAGCGCGCGAGCACCAACCGCGAAGAGGTGATGGTGGTCGAGTGCGATCTGGCGAAGGTCGAGTTCGCGCGCACGCACTGGCCCTTCCTGCGCGATCGTCGCATCGACGCCTACGGCGCGATCACCGAGCGCTTCGTCGACGGCACGTCCGGCACGGGCCGTCGATGAGCATCGTCCCGGCGATCGCGGCGACCATTGCCGCCACCCAGGCCGCCATGGCCGCGGGCAACGCCACCCGCCGGCGCTCCCGCGCGAAGGTGCTCTCTGGCTCGCCCGCCGAACACGGCTACGGGTTCCCGGCCGAGTGGACGGCGCACGCCGGCACCTGGATCAGCTGGCCGCGCCCTGAAGGCATCTCGTTTCCGGGTTTCTACCATCGGTCGATCAAGGACGTGGCTCGCGTGGTCGACGCCATCAGCACGTTCGAGCCCGTGTTCATCAACGTGCCGAACGCCAACTACGAGCGGATCGTGCGCGAGACGCTGCGTCAGGTGGGCGTGCGTATCTCGAAGGTGTCGTTCCACCACATCGTGACCAACGAGTGCTGGACGCGCGACCACGGACCCGCGTTCGTGCAACGCACGCGGCGCGGACGGGTCGAGACGGCCGTCGTCGACTGGGGCTTCAACGCCTGGGGCGGCAAGTACCCGCCGTGGGACGCCGACGACGCCGTGCCGACACGCGTGGCCCACGCGCTCGGACTGCCGGTATTTCACGCGGACATCGTAATGGAAGGCGGCGCCATCGACGTGAACGGCGAAGGCACGCTGCTGACCACGACGTCGTGCCTGCTGCACAAGAACCGGAACCCCGGCGTGTCGAAGGCCGAGATCGAGCAGTACCTGAAGGCGTACTACGGCCAACGCCACGTCGTGTGGCTCGGCGAAGGCATCGCCGGCGACGACACCGACGGCCACGTGGACGACCTGGCGCGGTTCATCGACGCCCGCACGATCGTCACGGCGGTTGAAACCAACCCCGACGACGCCAACTACCGGGTGCTGCGCGACAACCGCCGGCGACTCGATAAGGCACGCGATGCCGACGGCCGGCCGTTCACGGTCGTGGAGTTGCCCATGCCCACGCCGGTGGTCGTCGACGGGCAGCGGCTACCCGCCACCTACGTGAACTTTCTGTTCGTGAACGGCGGGCTGCTCGTGCCCACCTTCGGCGACCGCGTCCACGACCGTCAGGCCCTGGCGCGATTGCAGCAGGTGCTGCCGGGCCGCCGGGTGCAGGGCGTGGACTGCCGGGCGCTCATCTGGGGACTCGGCGCCATTCACTGCCTCACTCAGCAGCAGCCGCGCGCCTGAGTCCGATACAGTGTGGACATGCGGACCGCTTCGCCGGGTCGCCTGGCTGCCGATCTCGCCTTCTC
>JANNEJ010000805.1:0-11816 GCA_031378585.1 Acidobacteriota bacterium
GAAGAACTCCTGGTGCGGATGCTTGCGTCCGCCCTGGGGCGGCACGTTGGGCACCGTGCCTTCCAGAATCGTCAGCAGCGCCAGCTGCACGCCTTCGCCCCCCACAAAGCGGGGAATAGACGGGTTCTAGTCCTTGCGGCCGATCTTGTCGATCTCGTCGATGTAGACGATGCCTTGCTGGCACTTCTCGATGTCGCCCCCGGCCGCCTGCAGCAGCTTGAGGATGATGTTCTCGACATCCTCGCCGACGTAGCCCGCTTCGGTCAGCGTGGTGGCATCAACGATTGTGAAAGGCACCGACAGAAGCTTGGCGAGGGTTTGCGCGAGCAGGGTCTTGCCGGTGCCGGTGGGGCCGATGAGCAGGATGTTCGACTTGGTGAGCTCGACATCGGTGCGGCCTTTGGGCTGCTTCTGTATCTCGAGCCGCTTGTAGTGGTTGTACACCGCCACGGCGAGCTTCTTCTTCGTGCGTTCCTGTCCGATGACGTACTCATCGAGGAACTTCTTGATTTCGGGCGGGGACGGCAACGCGGAGCGCACACTGCGGCTCTCGCGGTTGTCGTCGGCGATGATGTCGTTACAGACCTCGACGCACTCATCGCAGATGAACACCGTCGGGCCGGCGATGAGCTTCCTGACGTCGTTCTGATCTTTGTTGCAGAACGAGCAGCGCAGGATCTCACCTTCGCCGTTCTTCTTGACCATAAGGGATCTCGCGGCAGGAGAGGCGTCCGGGGGACGCTTCTCGTCGATGTTACACCCGTTTCCGAATCACGTCGTCAAGTATTCCGTATTCCTTGGCCTCGTCGGGCGACATGATGTAATCGCGCTCGGTGTCGTCCTGAATGCGCTTCAACGGCTGCCCGGTGTGCACTTCCATGATCTCGTTGATGCGTTCACGCTGGCGCAGAATCTCTTTCGCCGCCAGGGCGATGTCGGTGGCCTGACCCCCGAGCCCCGACATCCACGGCTGATGGATCAGGATGCGCGAGTTGGGCAGCGAGGCGCGCTTGCCTTTGGCACCGGCCGTGAGCAGCACGGCGGCAATCGACGCCGCCTGGCCGATACACAGCGTCTGCACGTCGGGGCGCACGTACTGCATGGTGTCGTAGATGGCCAGACCCGCCGTGATCACGCCGCCGGGGCTGTTGATGTAGAGCAGGATGTCTTTGTCGGGATCCTCGGCCTCGAGAAACAGCATCTGCGCGATGACCAGGTTGGCCACCGTGTCGTCGATGGGCGTGCCGAGGAAGATGATGTTGTCCTTGAGCAGCCGCGAGAAGATGTCGTAGGCGCGTTCGCCGCGGTTGGTCTGCTCGACCACCATGGGCACGAGCGTCATGCGCGAGTCAGTCACGGTGCGATTCCTCATCCCATCAATCGGCGCGCCGGGCGCGCCCTTCACTCGACCACCTGCACGCGGCCCAGCACGGCGGTGACCGTCGACTCGCGTCTTAGGCCCATCGCCATCCGGCCGAGGCCGTCTTCCTGCTCCAGCCGGGCGCGCACGGCCACGGCGGTAAGCCCGGCGCGCTCCGCGTAGCGCTCCAACTCGGCGTCGAGGTCGGCGTCGGTGACTTCGATCTTGTCACGGCGCGCCACCTCGTCGAGCACCAGGGCCGAAGCCACCGCCTCTTGCGCGGGGTCGCGCTGGCCCTGCCGGAACGCCGCCCAGTCGATGTTGGCGCGACGCGGATCGATTTGCTGCGACATCAGGCGTCGCGCAAACTCCTCGACGCGCCGGTCGACCTCGCGGTCCACGAGCGCACCGGGCACCGGGAAGGGCAGGCGCTTGGCCAGTTGCTTCAGCAGGTCGGCGCGCAGCTGGCGTTCGGCCGCGTCCTTCGACTCGGCCTCGAGATCGGCCCGCACGCGCGTGCGCAGCGCCTCGAGCGAGTCGAGCTCTTCGCCAAGGTCCACGGCGAAGTCGTCGTCGAGTGCCGGCATGACCCGGCGGCGCAGTTCATTGAGCTGCACGGTGTAGCCCACCGATGTGCCCGCCAGCTCGGCCACGGCGTAGTCGGCCGGGTAGCTGAGCGTGAAGGTGCGCGACTGGCCGACGGTCATGCCCGTGACCTCGACATCGAAGCCGGGCGGGTTGGCCGGCGCGCCCATCTCGATTGAGACCTTCTCGTGGCGGTCGGGTGCGGCGCTTGCGCCGTCGGCGGCCGTGGCGCGCCGTTCCAGGTCGATGACGAGCGTGTGGCCGTCGGCCACGCCGCCTTCCACCGGTTCGAAGCGCGCGGCGCGTTCACGCAGGCGCTCGAGCGTTTGCTGCACGGCGTCGGCTTCCACTGTGCTCGACGTCCGGCGCAGCTGGATGTCGCCGAAGTCGCCCGGATCGAACGGCGGCACTACGTCGAAACTGGCCGTGAACGAGAGCGGCTTACCTTCTTCGACGACCACGTCCTTCACATCGGGCGTGTCCACCGGCTCGACGCCCTTGTCCGACAACACCTGGTCGATGGTGCGGGGAATGAGGTCGTGCGCCACGTCGTGGAGGATCTGGGCGCGAAAGCGCTGGCGCACCACGGTGGCGGGCACCTTGCCCGGCCGGAAGCCTGGCAGGCGGGCCGACTTGGTGTACTCGCGGGTGACCCGATCGATGGCCGACTCGACCTCGCTCGTGGGAATCTCCACGACCAGGTTTCTGCGGGTCTCGTTGACGTCTACCAGTTCAGTCTTCATCTAGGGGTTGGGGTCTGTGGGTGAAGCTCTCGCTTCGAGGGTGGCTCGCGTGAGCGGCGGTTGCTGGTGCGAAAGGGGGGAGTCGAACCCCCAAAGCCTTGCGGCTACCGGATCCTAAGTCCGGCGCGTCTGCCAGTTCCGCCACTCTCGCAGGGTCTGATGGTCTAGCCAGAGTAGCACGTTTGCTCGACCTGTCCGGAGCCTCGGTGGCCACGCCGCCGAGGCCATTTTCACTGTGTCCTGAGTGTTTCGGACCGGGGGCGACCCAGCGACAGGGGCGCCTGTCTTTTCGAGTCCAGGGCGACAGCCCTGGGACCACAGGCGGCCGGTCGCTGGCGGCCGGCCTGTAAATGCGGGCCTTGGGCTCGACCGGACGCGAAGATACAGCGAAGACGATGATGTCGTAGACTACCCGTCACGCCGATGCCTGCGGATCTGTTTGGTTCAACTGAAGCCCTTCGCCCGCCACTCAAGTGGGCCGGCGGCAAGCGATGGCAGATTCCTGAACTGCTTCCGATGTGGGAAGCGCACTCCAGTCGTCGACTGGTCGAGCCGTTTTGCGGGGGGTTGTCGGTCGCGTTGGGCCTGCAGCCGGAAGAGGCTCTGCTCAACGATGCGAACCCGCACCTGATCAACTTCTACCGCTGGCTCAAGAAGGGTTTGCGGGTCACTGTTCAGACGGACAACGATTCCAAGATCTTCTACAAGAACCGCGAACGGTTCAATTCGCTCGTCCGGGCTGGTAAGGGCGAAACCCAGGAGGCGGCGGCGCTCTTCTACTACTTGAATCGAACGGGCTACAACGGGCTCTGTCGATTCAATCTGAGCGGCGAGTTCAACGTGCCCTTTGGTCAGTACAAGTCCATCGCCTATGCCAGGAGTTTCCCAGAGTACCGTCATGCGCTGGCCGGCTGGGAGATCACCACGGGGGATTTCGAAGCGCTCCAGCTCCGGAGCGACGACTTCATCTACGCAGACCCTCCCTACGATGTCGAGTTTACCGCGTACTCGAAAGGGGGGTTCTCCTGGGCCGACCAAGAGAGAACTGCACGATGGCTGGCCCACCATTCGGGGCCGGTCATTCTCGTGAATCAGGCCACCCCTCGAGTTGAAGCGCTCTATCGCTCCCTCGACTACGCAGTGCGGTTCCTGGATGCGCCACGGCGCATCAGCTGCACGGGAAATCGGACCCCGGTGAAAGAGATCCTGGCAACTCGAAATCTCTGAGCCCTTGACACACGGTCTTCGGTCGGCTCGCGAACACCGGGACACTCCGGAATCGCGGATCCGGCGCCGGCGCTCCGGCGCGCATGTCACCAGCGCCCGCGTTCCTCGGCCCACCACCATGCGCCAACCGCCGTGACCAGCAGCACGGTGGCGGCGCCTACGACCGACGCCTCCGTCCGCGCCGTCGCGACCAGGGCACCCACGGCGTTGGCCGCTGCCTGGGACGCGCCGTCGCCGGCTGCCGATGCCCCGACCATCCATACCATGGCGCCCAGTCCCGCGACGATCGCGGCCAGTCCCACTCCCAAGGCCAGGTTGAAGCCCCAGTCCACGACCTGCTCCTGGCGCCACGTCTCACGTCGGGCTACCGCTGCCACCGTACTCGCAAAGTACACCGGCGGCATCGGGGTCGGCCAGGTGGCGAGCACGCGTTCCACGCGCCTGGCCAGGGCCAGCTCAGCCCGGCAGTCGGCGCAGGTGTCGAGGTGCGCCTGCCAGCCGGCCGAGGCGGGCGCGCCCGCTGCGACCTCGTCGAGTTCGTCACGCCGGGCGTCGCAGTCCATGTGCGTCAAGCCAGGTCTCCCTCGAGCGCGGCGCGCAGCAGGCGCTTGGCGCGGAAGAGATGCGTCTTCACCGTGCCCACAGGAACGCCGAGCGCTTCGGCCAGATCCTCGTACTTCACACCCTGCACGTAGTGGCCGTGCACCAGCACCCGGTAGCGCTCGGGCAGCCGCGCCAGCGCCTTGTCGAGCCGGTCGCGCAGTTCGATGTCTGAGAACACGCGGTCGCGTACGGCTGGCCGCGGTACCGGCGCGACGTCGTCGTCGAGCGACACGTCACGAGGATGCTCGCGTCCGCGCGCCTCGAAGGCCACATTCGACACGATCCGGAAGATCCAGGTGCTCAGCTTCGCCTCGCCGCGGAAGGAGGGCAGGCCACGGTGCACCCGCAGGAACGTCTCCTGCGCGATGTCTTCAGGGCGCTGGGGCGCCTGTACGAGCCGGCCGGCCAGGGCAAAGACCATGGGTGAGTACCGCTCAACCAGTGCGCGAAACGCCGCCTCTTCTCCGCGGCGGCAGCGCGCAACCAGCTCGCGTTCGGAGGTGTCGGACATGCACTACCGCCATTAGACCAGCCGACCTGGACGGATTGTTTCAACGGGGCGTGAAACAAACGGCACGCGCCGATGAGTCTAATGGGTCAGGTGGAGGCCGACCGTGGACGAATACCAATTCGCTTCGAAGCTCTTGTTCCTGCCGGCGATGCTCATCCTCGGCGGTTTTGCGGTGGTTGTCGCCACCATCATCCGGGGTGGCAAGGTTGCCGAGCTGCGCCACCGGGAACGCATGGCCATGATTGAGCGGGGCATGACGCCGGCCGAGCCCGTCTTTGGCGACGGCGGATTGCAGCGGGCGCATGGCTTCAAGATGACCCTGGGGATCATCCTCTGCGGCCTGGGGCTGGGCCTGTTCATGGTGATCGCGTTTGCCGCGCGCGACCCGGGCATGGCCACGGGCATCGGCGGGGCGTTCGTGGCGCTCGGGCTCGCCTTCATGGCCAGCGCCGCCAACACCAAGCGCGAGCTGCCCGAGGGCCCTACCGGAACGAAATCGTAACGACCGGGTCGTTGATCTTCAAGCCCTTGACGTCCTTCAGATAGGGCTTCAGCTCGCTCACCGACGCCGTTGGTCCCAGCATCTTCTGCACTTTCTTCAACTGCGCCTCGTCCTGCATCAGCTTCTCCATGTCCATCTCGAGCAGCGTCACACGCGCGCCCGCGACATGGTCGGCGTTGGTCTTCAGGATCGTGCCCGCCACCGCCACATCGATGCTGACCTTGAAGCCCTTGAACATCGACCGCATCATCTCGAGCATCTGCGGGTTGTCCATGTCGGGTCCGCCGGGGGGCGCCGGCGTGGGGCCGCCCTCGGCCTTCGGCTTGTCTTTGAGCGAGACGGTCAGGATGGAGACGCCGTCGGCTTGTGCGAACTGAAACGTGACGGGGTTGCTGTCCTTCGGCGGCGTGGACACGCCCCCGGTGGTTGCGCCCGATAGATTGGGATCCTGATCCACGCGCAGCTTGGTCACGTCGGTGAAGGCGTAGAGCGCCTTGGTGCCCTCGAAGCCGTCGTCGCTCTTGAGCGGCTCGGCCGACACGAAGGTCACGCCCTCGCCCATGCGCGCGGCGCGGCGCTGGAGGTCGGCCTCGTTCACCCCGCCGGGTGTCTGCGCCTGCGGGCCGGCCATGCCACCCAGCATGCCCTTCATGAGCCCCAGGTTCATGAGCATCGTCTGCTCGACGGTGCCGCTGCCGTCGGCCTTCACATTGATGACGGTGGCGCTGCGAATGCAGCCAGTGCACAGGATGGCGACGAGCGCGACTGAAGCGACTTTCGCAAACATGGGCGACCTCCGGAGGAGTGATCATCATACTCCGGTGCTGCGGTGCGCCCGCCCTGACGGCGCCATCGACGCCGCGGCCTGCACGGGCGATAATGCCCGCATGGCGCCGCGCGAAGGACACAACCGCACGGCGCTTGTTACCGGCGCGTCCGCCGGCATCGGCAAGGCGTTTGCCGAGCTGCTGGCCGAGCATGGCTACACGCTGGTGCTGACGGCGCGTCGCGCTGACCGGCTCGAGGCACTCGCTGCCGACCTTCGTGCCGCCCACGGCGTCGCGGTGCACGTGCTGCCGGCCGACCTCGCCGACCCAGCCGCGCCGGCGGCGCTGTGCGCGGAAATCCACGCCCGAGAACTGCACATCGACGTGCTCGTGAACAACGCCGGCTACGGCGTGCCGGGCGCATACGCCCGCACCGACTGGCGCCGGCAGGCCGACTTCATCCAGGTGCTGGTCACCGCCGTGGCCGAGCTGACGCACCGGCTCCTGCCGGCGATGATCGCGCGCGGGCACGGCCGCGTGATGAACATCGCGTCGCTGGCGGCGCTCGTTCCGGCCGCGCCAGGCCACACGCTGTATGCCGCGTCCAAGGCGTTTCTCGTGAAGTTTTCGGAGGCGCTGGCCGGGGAGGTGCGCGAGCACGGCGTGCATGTCACCGTCGTCTGTCCCGGGTTCACCTACTCCGAGTTCCACGACGTCACTGGCACGCGCGCCCAGATGCAGTCGATGCCGCGGTTCATGTGGCTCGATGCCCGCCACGTTGTCGAAGAAAGCTACGCCGCGGTGATGGCGGGTCAGTCGATTGTCGTTACCGGGCGCCTGAACCGCGCGCTGGCGTTTGGCGCCAGGCACCTGCCGGCGGCGCTGTCTCGCGCCGCAGTCGCCCGCCACGCCGGCAGCTACCGCAAGCTCTGACGCGCGTTACGGCACCGGCGCCCGGTCGAGCAAGCGCGCGCTGGCAGCGTCCACGCTCACGAGCGACTTCTGGTAGTCGGCCAGCGCCCTGGCCTCGCGCAACGCCGCATCGGCGGTGGCCAGCTCGCGCAGGTTTACGAAAAACTGGGTGGAGTCGCCGAGCCCGAAGCGGTCGCGTTCGAGCGACTCGAGTTGGCGTGCCACGGTCAACTCCTCGGTCACGACCTCCAGCACGGCGCGGGCGGCGCGCACCGCGCTCAGCGCGTCCTGAACGTCGCCCCGCACCTCGTCCTCGGCCCAGCGTAGTTCCTGATCCAGTGCCGCCATCCTGCCGCGCACCTGCAGCGTTCTTCCGGTTGCCTTTCGGCGTTGAAATGGCAGCTGGAACGTCACACCCGCTTCGACCCCGGTGCCCGATCGACTTTCCGGTCCGCTGCCAAAATCTCGCGACACTTCGGACTACAGATCGAGGGCCGGCAATACCGAGTTCTCTGCCAGTCGCAACTCCACATCCTGCTGCGCGCGCTTCAGCCGCAGGGCTTGCAGTTCGGGCCGGCGCTCGAAGGCGATGCGCAGCTCCTCGTTCTCGTCGGGCTCGGCCTGTGGCAGCGGCGGCAGCAGCAGTGGCGGCAACCGCTGCTCGTTCGGCCGTACCGGGGTGCCGTCGAGCGCGCGCAAGTACAGCGACAGGTCGATGCTCTTCATCTGCACCTGCCGCTCGGCCAGGAACAACGCCGATCGCCGCTGCAGAATCGCCCGCCGGTTGTCAGTGCGTTCGACTGGCGCGATCTGGCCCAGGGCTGCCGCATCAGCCAGCTGCTGGTCGCGGGCTTCGGCCAAGTCCAGCAGTGCCCGGGCCACGCGCAACTGTTGGCCTGCCGCTACCCAGTCCCAGTATTCCGCCAGGGCCTGCTTGAAGAAGGTCAGCCGTGCCTTGTCGAGCCCGCGCTCGGCGACCTCCACGCCGAGGGCCGTGACCTGCTGGGCGGCCCGGCGGCTATCCATCGCCCGGTTGCGAAGCAGCGGCAGCTGGACACCGCCGGTGGCCTCGCCGTCTGACAGCGTCTGCGACCGGCTGTCGTACGGTCCAAACGCCCCACGGCCCAGTCGATAGCCGCCGTAGACCGTGAGGCCGAGTGGCGCGAGGGGCTGCTCGAGGATGGCCGAGACGCGCTCGTTGTCGTAGAACCCGCGCATGCTCTTCGCGGTGGCCTTGAGCGAGAGGTCGAAGGCGCCGAGGGCCTCCCGGGCTTCGCCCCGGGCAATCGCCACGTCTTGGCGGGCCCGCTCGAGCAGCGGCAGAGCGCGTTCCACCGACCCGAGCAGTTCGGTCGTCGTCAGCGGCGCGCTGCGCGACGCCGCTGTTTGTGCGTGGGCCGCGCAGGTCGCGACGAGCAGGCAGGCCGCGGCCGACACCGCGGAACGCGCGCGTGCGCCCCTCACTTGGGGTCACCTGTCTCAGGTGATCCGCGGTCGTCGGCGTTGGGGTCTTTCCCTGCCGGATCGAACCCCAAGGCCTCGGGCTCGTCGAGGGAGACGACCGGCGGGAAGCCGTTGAACTGCCGCCACAGTTCGTAGCCGATTGGCACCACTTTGAGCAGCACCCAGCCGTTGGCCCGAACGCCTTGGCGAAGGAAGCGCCGGGACGGCCAGGGAGCATCACGTGGATCCGGTTCCACGAGCACGCGGAACTTGCCCTTGCCGTTGTCGGTCGGGTCGACCAGCAGGATGCGCCCACCGAAGGTCCCGACGGCAATCGATGGCCAGCCCGAGAACTGCAGGGCCGGCCAGCCCTCGAACTGCAGTCGTGCGGTGTTGCCGACGGCCAGCATCGGCATGTCGTTGCCGTCCACCCACAACTCGACGACGTCCTTGGTGGACGAGGGCACGATGACGGCCAGCGGCGCGCCGGCTTTCAGCAGCTCTCCGCTCTGGCGCGCGAGCACCCGCAGCACCGTGCCGTCAATCGGCGCCGTGACCTGCTGTGTCCGCTGACGGGCCACGCGCACGTCCAGTTTGGCCAGTTCGCCGCGCGACTTGGCCACATCGCTGTTGGCCGACGCACGGGCTGCGCGGGCCTCGTCGACCCGGGCGTCGGCGTCGGCGCGCGTGCGTTGCAACTCGGCCCTGAGCGAGGCGGCTTCGCTACGGGCCGCATTCAGCGTGGCGACCGAGCGGTCGACCTCGGCGGTTCGGGTCGCCGCCTCCAGCTCCGCCAGCTCGACGCCGCGCGTTGAGGTGAGCCCCTTGGCCATGAGGGCTCGCTGGCGCTCGATGTTGAGGTCGGCCGTGACCTTCGCGGCGCGCGCGGCCGTGAGGCTCTGCTCGGCGGCCGTCACGCGATCGCGCCCCATCTGCTCGCGCAGGTCGGCCGCCTCGACGCTGCTTGTCAGCGTCTCAATCAGACTGGCGACGCGATTGTCGAGCGAGCCGGCGCGCGACTCGCCCTGTTCGATAGTGCGCACGTTCTGATCGCGCTCCTCGTCCAGACGGACCAGGATCGACGGGTCGTTGTCGGTCAATTCGACAATCGGGTCGCCGCGCTTCACCACGCTGCCTTCGACGACGTGCCACGTGACGATGCGGCCCTCGATGACCGCTTCGATCTGCTGCAGACGTTCTTCGGGGCTGAACGCGATGACCCGCCCCGAGCCCGGGATGTTCTGCTGCCACGGGGTGAGGGTGAGGGCCACGGCCGTCACGGCCAGCAGCACGACCAGCAGCCGCGCGAGCAGCCGCGACGAGCGCGGCGCCTGTACGTTGTGCAAGGCCAGACGCTGGTCCATGTGCCAGTCAGGCTTGGACGAGAAGTCGGGTGTGCTCATGAGGTGGTGTCCTCTGGAGACGCGTCGCGCACTTCGCCATCCTGAAGACGAATCACCCGTGTGCAGCGGGCCAACAAGTCGGGACGCTCGGTGACGCAGAACAGCGTCCAAGGGGCGTCGAATGAGAAGATCGCCGTTGCGAGACGTTCCTGATCCTCGCGCCGGTCCAACTGATCGAGCGCGCCGTCAAGAATGATGAGGCGCGGCCGGCCCGCGATGGCGCGCGCAATCATCAACCGGCAGGCCTGGCGGTGGGACAAGGGCCGTCCGTGGGGGTGGAGCTCGGTGTCGAGCCCCTTTGGCATGCCCAGGAGTTCCTCGAGCAGGCCCACGGCCTCGAGTGCACGACTGATGTCGGCGTGCGACAGATCGTCGCGGCCGAGCCGCACGTTGTCGAGCACGGTGCCGGGAAACAACTCGACGCCGCGCACCAGTGCCACGTCGCGGCGCAGGCTGCTCAGCGGCAGCGATCGCACGTCCACCCCGTCGTGTTGCATCGAGCCGGTGGATGGCTCGCGCTGGCCAAAGTGCACGTCGGCGATGGTGCTCTTCCCCGTTCAGTTCGGCCGGGTGTCACCCTACGGCGCGGCGGAGGGGATATCCCTGGCGCGCACGACCAACGCGGGCCTGGTGCTGTCGGAGTACTGCACCCGCAGATCGCGCATCGTCAGGCGCATCGGGCCGTGTGACGGCAGATCGGCCTCGCCGCCCGTCCGCTCGAGCGGCAAGTCCACCAGCACGCCCAGCTTGTCGATGGCCGCCGACATGTCGTAGAACACTTCCAGCTGCTTCCCGAACTTGGTGAACGCGCTCAGCATGCCGGCGACGATGAGTTCACTGGCGACCAGCTGGCCGAGCGTGAGCTGCCGATTGATGACGAGCCAGCCGCCGATGCCGAGCAGCGCCGAACTGGCGACGGCCTTCAAGGCAAACGACCCGACGACCTGCCGGATGAGAATCCGGAAATGCTTTTTGCGGTACGACAGGTAGTCTTCGAGCAGGTGATGCGACCGATCGACCGCGTAGGCGGCGCCGCCCGCCGATTTGAAGGTCACCAGATGCGCCGCCAGCTGCTCGAGCCAGGCCTCGAGCTCGTACTTCGCCTTCGACTCCTTGATGCTGGTGCCCAGGGCGCCGCGTCCGAGGACGAAGATGATGACCGACATGGCCGCCATCAACAGCACATCGAAAGCCAGCAGCCACGGATGGTAGAGCGCCAGCAGCAGCATGCCGATGACGGTCTGCATCAGGATGCTGAGGCCGTCGATGAGCAGCAGCGCCGCCGATTTCTGAACCGTGACGGTATCGAAGAAGCGGTTGACGAGTTCCGGGCCGTGATAGCGGTCGAAGGCGTCGACGCGCACCCGCAACAGTCGCCAGGTGACGTCGGTAGCGACGCGCGCGAAGATGCTGCGCTGGATGATCTCCACCACGCCGGCCCGCAGCGTGTTCATGACGGTCGAGAAGCCGAGGGCCACGAACACGAAGAGCGTCAGGACCACGAGCGGCTGGAGGACCGACCCGAAGGCGATGGTGTTGACGAGCGACTGCACCGCGATGGGGACGACCAGCGACAGCAGCGCGATGACGACCGAGTAGACGACGGCGACCCAGAGGGTGCGGCGCTCCCCCTCGAGCAAGGCCCGTAGTCGGGTGTACGGGTGCAGCGCCGGCCCTCCGTCGCGCGACCGCATCGCGGACAACGGCGCGGCTGGTTCGGACAGGACCCAGTCGACCGGCACGCTGGCGTTGGCCACGCC
>JANNEJ010000841.1:0-1750 GCA_031378585.1 Acidobacteriota bacterium
GCGCAATGGCCGGCTCATCGAAAGCGGCGTCGGGGCCTTGTATCTGGTGGCTGCGGTGATGACCGTCGCCACGGGCGTGATCGTGCACGCGTTTGTCGTCGGCGACTTCACCATCCGGTACGTGCAACGCTACTCCGAGAGCGCGCAGCCGCTCGGCTACAAGATCGCCTCGTATTGGGGCGGCCTCGATGGCTCGATCATGTTCTGGGTGTTCCTGCTGTCGCTCTTCGGCGCGGCGGCCGTGCGCATCAACCGCGAACGCCACCGGGAGCTCATCCCGTACGTCGTGGCCACGCTCAGCACGGTGCAGATGTTCTTCCTCACCCTGATGATCGTGCACAACAACCCGTTTGCGACGTATCTGACCGAGTCGCCGGCGGCGGGCCAGGGCCTCAATCCGCTGCTGCAGAACTTCTACATGGCGATCCACCCGCCCACGATGTATCTGGGCTTTGTGGGCATGACCATTCCGTTTGCGTTCTGCATCGCCGCGCTCATTACCGGCCACCTCGACGACTCGTGGCTGCGAGCGGTACGCCGCTGGACGATGATCTCGTGGTTCTTTCTCTCGCTCGGCCTCACCCTCGGCATGATCTGGGCCTACGAAGAACTCGGCTGGGGCGGCTTCTGGGGCTGGGATCCGGTCGAAAACGCCGGCCTGCTGCCGTGGTTCACGGCCACCGCCTTTCTGCACTCAGTGATGGTGCAGGAGCGGCGCGGGATGCTGCGCGTGTGGAACGTCACGCTGGTGATCACCACGTTCTTCCTGACGCTGTTCGGCACGTTCATGACGCGCTCGGGCGTCGTGCAGTCGGTGCACGCGTTTGGCGAAGACCGCCAGCTCGCGCTGATGTTCACGGTGTTCATGAGCGCCGTGCTGATCTTCAGCGCCGCCTGGGTGATCTACCGGCTGCCGCTGCTGAAGGCGCGCAACGAACTCGATTCGTGGGCCTCGAAGGAAGCCGCGTTCCTGGCCAACAACTGGGTGCTGTTGTTCTCGGCGGTGTTCGTGCTCTTTGCCACGATGTTCCCGACGCTGTCGGAAGCGCTCACCGGCGAGAGGCTCACGGTGGGCCCACCGTTCTTCAACACCTGGATGACGCCTGTTGGCCTGATCCTGCTGATGCTCACTGGCGTCGGTCCGCTGCGGGCGTGGCGTTCATCGACGCTGGCCAATATGCGCCAGCAGTTCCTCTGGCCCGTCGTGTCGGGCCTGGCGGCCGCGGCGCTGACGATCGGTCTGGGGATTCGCGTGTGGAGTTCGGGCCTCTGCTTTGCGCTGAGCGGTTTTGTCGTCGGCACCATCGCGCAGGAGTTCATCCGCGGCGCGGCCGTGCGCCAGCAGACGACCGGCACTGATCTGTTCACCGCGATGGTGGGGCTCGTCGGCCGCAACAAGCGGCGCTACGGCGGGTACATGGTGCATGTGGGCATCGTGCTGATGTTCATGGGCTTTGCTGGCGAGGGCTTCGGTCGCGACGAGCAGGCGCTGCTCAAGCCGGGTCAGCAGGTGCAGGTTGACCGCTACGTGCTGCGGCTCGATGCGATTCGTGCCACCGAAGACAGCCAGAAGCAGATGGTCACCGGTCACATCACCGTCTTTGACGATCGGGGCAGCGAGATCGGCAAGATGTATCCGGCCAAGTGGTTCTACCGGAGCCGGCCGCAAGAGCCGACGACCGAAGTGGCCATCAGGCGGTCGCTGGCGGAAGACCTCTACATCGTGATGGCCGGGTTCGAATTGGGCGAG
>JANNEJ010000861.1:0-2826 GCA_031378585.1 Acidobacteriota bacterium
CGGCGGCCACGCCGTAGCCCGTCTCGTCGCAGGCCAGCAGAGCGAGTGGCTCGGCTTGCGCGAGGGCGGCCGCTGCCATGGCAGCGACGATGGCGTCGATCTGCACCTGAGACAGCTCGGCCAGGCTTCGCTGGGCGGCCACGGCGCGCCGCGCCAGGGCTTGGGCTTCGGCGATGGACGCCTGGTCGCGAGGGGTGAGGGCCGCGGTGGGGTCGGAGGCCATCGGCGCCGGTTCGGCGTCTTACGCCTTAGGGAGGATGCGTTCGACGTCGGCGTGCGGTCGGGGAATCACATGCACCGACACCAGTTCGCCGACCCGCCGCGCCGCGGCGGCGCCCGCGTCGGTGGCCGCCTTGACCGAACCGACATCCCCGCGGACGAGCACCGTGACATAGGCCGCGCCGATGTACTCGGTGCCGATGAGCACGACGCTTGCGGCTTTCACCATCGCGTCGGCGGCTTCGACCGACCCGATGAATCCCCGGGTCTCGACCATTCCCAGCGCGTCGTGTTCGTTGTGCATGGCAAGCGACGGCCAAGCCGTCAGGCGCGGAACTGTACCACAACTTCGAGGGGAGACCGGTAGCGCTGTAGTGCTGGAGACGCTATCATGTGAGTTCACAAGACTATGCACACCTTTATCACTGCTCGAGGCGCGCGGACAATGCTCGCTCTGTTCGCCATGTCGGCCGCCGCGTGTGGCAAACCGGCGGACACCACGCCTGCCCAAGGCACCCTGACGATTCAGATGTCCCGCGCCAGGGTGGCACTCGGCAGCCCGGTCGATATCACCTACAGGTTTACGCTCGCAAGCGATGCCGTCAGCCTTGGTTCGCGCAAAGTGTTCGTGCACTTCGTGGACGCCGACGGCGAGCAGATGTGGACCGACGACCACGACCCGCCGACGCCGACCTCGGCCTGGAAGCCCGGCCAGACCGTGGAGTACACGCGCACCGTATTCGCGCCGGTGTATCCGTACGTGGGCCAGGCCACGATCGTGGCTGGTCTGTACGAGCCGTCGTCGGGCGACCGCGTGAAACTGAGTGGCACCGACGCCGGCGGCCGAGCGTACGAGTCGGCCCAGTTCGAACTGCTGCCCCAGACCGAGAACATCTTCCTCATCTTCAAGGATGGCTGGCACGCCGTGGAATCGGCTACCGACAACGCGATGGTCGAGTGGCAGTGGACCAAGAAGGAAGCCACGCTGGCCTTCCGCAATCCGCGCCGCGACGCGGTGCTGTTCTTCCAGGCCGACAATCCGGCCACCGCGGCCACCGCCGCGAAGGCCGTTGAGATCCGGCTCGGCGATCAGGTCCTGCAGGTCGTGCCGCTTGGCACCGACGGCCCTGTCCACAAGATCCCGCTCACGGCGGCGGCCATGGGCAGCGGCGACATGGTGGAACTGCGTCTCGTGGTCGATCGGACCTTCGTGCCGGCCCTCGAGCCGGGTGCCAAGTCGAACGACCCGCGTGAACTCGGGGCCCGCGTGTTCCACGCGTTCGTGCAGCCGCAGGGGTCGTAACGCAGACCACTCATGGAGTTCCGCTGCAGGCTCGGCACCACCGGAGGCCAGGTGATCGAGGGCGTGTACGTCGCCCCGAGTGAAGCCCATCTGCGTCGGGAACTTGAAGAGAAGGGCCTGCACGTGCTCTCACTCGTGCCGCGCGGCGGCATGAAGGGCATGACGATCGGCCGGCGCAGAATCCCCCGCGACGAGTTCCTGATCTTCAACCAGGAACTGGCCACGCTGCTCAAGGCCGGCATGCCGCTCGTGCAGTCACTCGACATCCTGCGTCAGCGCCTCAGCAATCCGGTACTGAAGGCCGTGCTCGATGACGTCCATGAGAAGGTGCGTGGCGGCGCCGCGCTCTCCGACGCCTTTGCGGCGCACGCCGACCTCTTACCGGGGGTCTATACCGCGTCGCTCGTGGCCGGAGAACGCAGCGGCTCCCTCGATGCGGTGCTGAGACGTTTTGTCACGTATTCGAAAGTGATCGACACCGTGCGCAAGCGCACCCTGTCGGCCATGCTGTATCCCGCCATCCTGACCGCACTGGCCGTGGTGCTCGTGGGCATCATCGTGGTCAAGGTGGTGCCGGCGTTCTCGGAGTTCTACGAGGGCTTTGGCCAGGAACTGCCGCTGATCACGCGGGTCATCATCGCCGTCTCGGACGCGGTGCGCGGGAACCTGCTGCTGCTCACGGTGCTGCTTGGCGGAGGCGCGGTGGCCTTCTCTACCTGGGTGAAGCGTCCGGGTCAGCGGGCGCGGTTCGACCGTTGGGTGCTGCGCATGCCTGCCGTCGGAGCCATCGCCCACAAGTTCGCCACCGCGCAGATCGCGCGCACCCTGGCGGCGCTGGTGGGCGGCGGTATCCCCCTTGTCAACGCCCTCGACACGGCGGCCACCTCGACGGGGAACCGGTACATGGGCCAGGAACTGCGGATCGTGGCCGGACGAGTGCGCGAAGGACGAGGCTTTGCTGCCACGTTACTCGAGCGCCAGGTGATGCCCGACGTGGCCATCAAGATGATCGAAGTGGGGGAGTCGACTGGAGCGCTGCAGGAGATGCTGACGTCGCTGGCCGATTTCTACGACGAAGATGTGGAGACCGAGGTGGCTCGTTTCGTCACGCTGGTGGAGCCAGTCATGCTGGTGTTCATGGGCATCGTGATTGCCGGCGTCGTGCTGGCGCTGTACATGCCGCTCTTCGAGTTGTCGTCGGTGGTTGGCCGCTAGGATCGCGAAGCGTTATGGATTCCACCAAGCCCGTCGAGGGATTCGATTCTGTTGAGCCCATTGCGGACGAGTTCGCCCCAGCCGTCCCG
>JANNEJ010000876.1:0-5343 GCA_031378585.1 Acidobacteriota bacterium
CGGCCTTGGAACCGAACCCCAGCCGCGTGAGGAACATCTTCATCTGCTCGACGGTCGTGTTTTGCGCCTCGTCGAGGATCACAAACGCGTCGTTCAAGGTGCGGCCGCGCATGAAGGCGATGGGCGCAACTTCGATCGCACCGCGTTCGAGCAGGCGTTCGGCCCGTTCCACCTCGAGCATGTCGTAGAGCGCGTCGTACAGGGGCCGCAGATAGGGATTGACCTTCTCCTGCAGATCGCCAGGAAGGAAGCCGAGCTTCTCCCCCGCCTCCACGGCCGGCCGCGCGAGGATGATGCGCGCCACCTTCTTCGACAGCAGCGCGCTGACGGCCTGCGCCATGGCCAGATAGGTCTTGCCGGTCCCGGCTGGGCCGACCCCGAAGACGATGTCGTGTTGATCGATGGCCTCGAGGTAGAGCCGCTGGTTCGCCGACTTGGGCATGATCCGGCGCTTGCCGGCTTGACGCAGCTGGCCACTCTTCAGGAAGTGCTCATGCAGGTCGATGCTGTCATGATCGGTGACGAGCTTGGCGGCCGTGCGGATGTCGTTGTCTGACAATGGGTGACCATCGCCAAGCAGGCCGCTCACCTGACCGACCCAGCGCTCGACGCGTGCCGTGTCTCGAGGATTGCCATCGACCATGAGCTCATGGCCCTGCGTGCGGATCTTCACGTTGAGCAGGGCTTCCACGTGGCGCAGGTTCTCGTCGTACGAACCAAATAGTGCGCCCACGCTCGTTTGTGGCACGACGATGCGGCGAGTCGATGTTGTGCTGATGCAGGTATCTCCTTTCGTATCAGTAACTTAAGTTTGAGACCCGATCGTAGCAGTGGCCCGTGAGGCCGGTCAAGCCTCGGTCCGCAGGCGCAATTCACGCAACTGGGCCGCATCCACCGTGGACGGGGCCTCGCACATCAGGTCCACGGCCTGCGTGGTCTTGGGAAACGGAATGACTTCGCGAATTGAGGTCTCGCCCGCCAGCAGCGCCACGACGCGGTCGAGCCCCAGGGCCAGCCCCCCGTGCGGTGGGGTGCCGTACTCCAGCGCCTCGAGGAAGAAGCCGAAGCGCGTCCGCGCCTGTTCGTCGCTCAGGCCCAGCAGGCGGAAGACGGTGGCCTGGGTCTCCCGGTCGTGGATACGAATGCTGCCGCCGCCGAGCTCCCAGCCATTCAGAATCACGTCGTAGGCCTTGGCGAGCACCTTGCCCGGGTCCGACTCCAGCATGTGGAGGTCTTCCTCGCGAGGCGCGGTGAAGGGATGGTTGACCGAATCCCAGCGCCGCTCGTCGGCGTTCCAATCGAAGAGTGGAAAGTCGGTGATCCACAAGAGCTCCCAACGGCCCTCGGGGATGAGGTTGCGCTTCCTGGCGACGGCCAGCCGCAGTTGTCCGAGTATCTTCGAGGTGGCGTCGGGCGCCCCGCACGCGAGCACGACGAGGTCGGACGGGCCCGCCGCCATCGCCTCGAGCGTCGCGCGGACCGTGTCGTCGCCAATCGCCTTGGCCGACGACTGCACCGCCTCGGCCGTGTGGCGGGCCCAGACCAGGCCCGGCGCGCCGGCCTGCTTCGCCATCTCGACAATCTCGTCGAGCTCCCGGCGCGAGGCTGTGGCCGCGCCGGGAATAACCAGGCCCCGCACCGTGCCCCCGACCGACACCGCTTCGCGGAAGATGCCAAACGCCGATTCGGCGTAGAGGCGTCCCACGTCCTGGATCCGAAGGTCGAACCGCAGGTCGGGCTTGTCGGACCCGTAGACCGCGATGGCCTCGGCGTATGGCATGCGCCTGAACGGGCTGACGATCTCCACGCCAATCTCGCGGAACGCGGCCGCCAGCGCGCCTTCCACGACCGCGTAGACCATCTCCGGCCGGGCAAACGCCATCTCGAGATCGACCTGAGTGAACTCGAGCTGCCGATCGGCTCGCAACGCCTCGTCGCGGAAGCAGCGCGCAATCTGCACATACTTGTCGAAGCCCGCAATCATCAGGATCTGCTTGAAGATCTGCGGCGATTGCGGCAACGCGTAGAACTCGCCTGGGTGCACGCGGCTCGGCACCAGGAAGTCGCGCGCGCCCTCGGGCGTGGACTTCGTGAGAATCGGCGTCTCGATTTCGTAGAAGCCTTCGGCGTCGAAGTACTTCCGCAAGGCCATCGTGACCCGGTGGCGCAACGCGATGGCGCGCTGCAGCGGCGGACGGCGCAGGTCGAGGTAGCGATACCGGAGCCGTGTTTCTTCCGAGACGTTCTGATCCTCGCCGATCAGAAACGGCGGCGTCTTCGCTTCGTTGAGCACACGCACGCCCTGCGCGCGTACTTCGATGTCACCGGTCGGCAGCTTTGGATTCGCCGTGTCCGGCGAGCGCCGTGTCACGACGCCTTCGATGGCGACGACGAACTCCCCGCGCAGCGGCTTGGCGCGTTCGAGCAGCGCGGCGTCGTCTTGCACGATCACCTGCGTGATGCCGTGCCGGTCGCGGATGTCAAGGAAGATGAGCGACCCGAGGTCGCGAATCTTCTGCACCCATCCAAGCAGCACCACCGGTGTACCGACATCGGACGCGCGAAGGGCGCCGCAGGTATGCGTGCGCGCGAGAGTACCGAGTTGCTCAGCCACGTGACGTCCTCATGCTGGTGACGATGTGTTCGGCGGCCGAGTCGCGTGCCACGGCCGACTGCGCGCCGCTGGCCAGCGTCTTCAGCGTGACCTGTGCCGCTGCCCGTTCCTGGGTGCCGGACACGGCCACAAACGGAATGCCGCGCTCCGCGGCGTACTTGAACTGCTTTCCGAGTTTGTCCACATCGGGGTAGAGCTCGACAGCAAGCCTGACGCCGTCGTATCCGCGCCGCAGTTCGGTGGCGAGCGCGAGGGCGTCGGCCACGGCGTCCGCATCGAAGTTGGCCACGAGCACGACTGCCGGGGCGCGTTCGACGTGTGCGGGGAACATGGCGCGCTCGGCCATCACGACGAGAATACGCTCCAGCCCAAGCGAGAGGCCGCACGCCGGCACCTGCTGACCGAGGAACATCCCGACGAGGTCGTCGTAGCGGCCACCCCCCCCGAGGCTTCCGGCCAAGTCGGGCACCGCAATCTCGAAAATGGACCCGGTGTAATAGCCGAGTCCGCGTGCCAGGGTGGCGTCGATGGCCAGGTGCGTGGCCGCCGACGTACCCGCGGCCAGCTGCAGAATCTCGCCCAACTGCACGACGGCCCGCGCCCCGGCGCCATGGCCAGCCACGTAGCGGCCAAGCACCTCCAGTCGTGCCGGATTGCCTTGGGCCGCCGCCGCGTCGTCGAAGAGCAATGCCATGAGGCTGCGCGCCGCGTCGCCGGAGATCCCGCGCGTCTCCATCTCTGCCACCACGCCGTCGCGGCCGACCTTGTCGGCCTTATCGAGCGCGACGAGCGCGGTGCCGTGGAGCGCCGCCGGCACGCCCGCCGTGTCGAGCACGCCTGTCAGCAACTGCCGGTGATTCAGCCGGATGGTGAAGTCGTTGAAACCTAGCCGGCCGAGCACGTCGGCGCCGGCCGCGAGCAACTCGGCCTCGACCGTCATGGCCGTCGATCCAGTGGCGTCCACGTCACACTGATAGAACTCGCGGAAGCGGCCCTTCTGCGGCCGGTCTGCCCGCCACACCGGCTGCACCTGGTAGCGCTTGAAGTATTTCGGCAAGGCGCCCCGGTGCTCGCCCACTACCCGAGCCAGTGGCACCGTCAGGTCGTAGCGCAGGGCGAGGTCGGCCTCCCCCGTCTTGCCGTCCTCGCCGCGCTTCAGGATCTTGAAGATGAGGCGGTCGCCCTCTTCGCCGTACTTCCCAGTGAGCGTCTCGATGTTCTCGACGGCCGGCGTCTCGAGGGGTTCGAAGCCGTAGCTCTGGTACACGTCGGCGATGACGCCGATTACGTGCGAGCGTCGGCGGACGTCGGCCGGCAGGAAGTCGCGCATCCCGCGCGCGGGCTTGGTGGACACCGGCATCAGACGCGCTCCGTCGTGGCCGCAGCCTCAGCGAGGTAGTCGAGCCGGTATGCCACGTAGTTGTCGGCGTACCAGCGGATCTCTGCGACTTCCTCGTCGGTCAGTGCGCGTCTCACCTTGGCCGGCCGTCCCATCACGAGCGACCGTGGCGGAATCCGCGTCCCTTCCGTGAGCAGGCTGCCCGCGGCCACGACCGAGTCTGCCCCCACGTGCACGCCGTTCAGCAGCGTGGCACCCATTCCGATCAGCACCCGGTCCTCGATCGTGCAGCCGTGCAGACAGGCGGAATGCCCGACGGTGACCTCGTCGCCGATCACCGTGGGATGCGTGTCGCGCATGACGTGGATCATCGTGAGGTCCTGGATGTTCGAACGCCGGCCGATGCGGATGTGGTGCACGTCGCCGCGAATGACGACATTCATCCAGACCGACGACTCTGCCCCGATGTGCACGTCACCGATCACCTGCGCCGACTGGTCGACAAACGCCGTCGCTTCCACCGTCGGGGTCGTCCCTTTGTAGCGTCGTAGCATCGTGTTTCGTGTCAAGAGCTCTTGACGAGCCCCAGCCCCCAGCCTCGAGTCCCCAGCCCCTAGATCTTGGGTAGCGTCACACCGCGCTGGTGCTGGTATTTCCCGGCCTTGTCTTTGTAGGACACTTCACACGGCTCGTCGCTCTGGAAGAACAGCACCTGCGCAATGCCCTCGTTCGAGTAGATCTTGGCGGGCAATGGCGTGGTATTCGAAATCTCGATCGTGACGTGGCCTTCCCATTCGGGCTCAAACGGCGTCACGTTGACGATGATGCCGCAGCGCGCGTAGGTGCTCTTGCCCAGGCACACCGTGAGCACGTCGCGCGGGATGCGGAAGTACTCGATCGTGCGCGCGAGCGCAAACGAGTTGGGCGGCACGATGCACTCACTCGCCTTGATGTCGACAAACGATTTCGGGTCGAAGTTCTTAGGGTCGACCACGGTGTTGTAGACGTTCGTGAAGACCTTGAACTCATCGGCCACACGGGTGTCGTACCCGTACGACGAGAGCCCGTAGGACACCACACCCGCGCGCACCTGGCGATCCTCGAACGGTTCGATCATGCCGTGCTCGAGCGCCATGCGCCGAATCCACCGGTCGCTCTTTATGGCCATCGACCCCTCCAATCGTCAGGCGTGCGACTGCCCCTAGCGGCGCAGCAACCAACTCACTAGCATGAAGGCACCGCTCACGAGCAACGACGTCGTGATCGGCACGTATAGTTGGAATCCGTCGCGCTTGACGGCGAGGTCCCCCGGCAGCCGCCCGAGCGGCACGCCGAGCCAGACAAGACCGCCAACCGCGGCCACCACGAGTCCGACGACGACCAGCAGTGG
>JANNEJ010000878.1:0-5684 GCA_031378585.1 Acidobacteriota bacterium
AGCGCGCCGCGGTCGCCACGACGCGCACGCCGAGGTCGCGGGCCAGACGGCGCGCGTCGACCTCGATGCCGCGCCGGCGCGCTTCGTCCATCAGGTTGAGGCACACCACCGCGCGATTGGTGATCTCGAGCACTTGCAGCACGAGGTTCAGGTTCCGTTCGAGACAGGTCGCGTCCACGACCACCACCACTACGTCGGGCTGGCCAAAGAGCAGGAAGTCGCGTGCGACCTCCTCGTCGAGACTCGACGACAGCAGCGAGTAGGTGCCCGGCAGGTCGACGAGTTTGTAGCGGCGGTCGCCCGAGGCAAACGCGCCTTCCGCCCGCGTGACTGTCTTCCCGGGCCAGTTGCCGGTGTGCTGGCGCAGTCCTGTCAGCGCGTTGAAGACCGTGCTCTTGCCGGTGTTGGGGTTGCCGGCCAGCGCTACGACGTAGTCGTGGCCGGTCATGTCCACGCCGAGCTTCTGCAGGTTGGCCAGGTTGTGCGCGGGGCACGCCGCACAGGCGTCGGGGCTGGGATGGCTCACGCGGAGACCTCCTCGCGCTTGTGGACGAAGATGTGGCTGGCCTGATCGTGTCGTAGCGCGATGAGCGCCCCACGGATGCGATACGCGGTCGGGTCGCCCGACGGTCCGCGCAGTTCGCTCGTGACGCGCGTGCCGGGCACGAGCCCGAGATCGAGCAGACGGCGTCGCTGCGCGCCTCGGCACGACGCGGCCAGGGCCACCACCTCGGCGGATTCCCCGGGCGCGAGCGCCGACATCCGCGAGGTCGTCGTGACGCTGGAGGGCGCCTCGATGAGCAGCACGGTGACGTTGGCGGCGACCACGGGCGCCAGCACCACTTCATCGGTTTCGGCCTCGATGCGAATACGCTGCGGCGAACGGTCGAGCACGCGCACGCGCATGCCGGGGACGAGCCCGGCCGCCGCGATCTGCGCAAACACCGCCTCGGGCTCGTCTTCGATATGCACGATCTCGGCGGCCTGGTCGGCCAGCAACTGCGTGAGGGGCATCCCCTGATGCGGCGGCACTTCGCCGCTCGGCATCGGAATCGGATCGCCGTGGGGGTCGAAGCGCGGATAGCCGAGCGTGGCGGCCAAGGCGTCGGCCTGCTGGTCGCTCGTACCGTGCTCGCGACGCTCGGCGTGCGCGTGCCACTCCCGCGCATCGAGGCCAGTCTCGTCGGCCAGATAGCGTTCCCAGAGGCGATGGATGCGAATGACGCGCAGAGCCTCGCGCCGCCCGTCGGAGGTCAGGTGCAGGGCACTGTCATCGTGGTGCAGCAGGCCCAGGCGTCCCAGGCGGTCGACCAGTTCCGCGGCGGCCCGGCCCGACAGGCCAAGCGACCCGGCCAGGCTTTCGAGCGTTGCGGGACGCTGCCGATACTCGCCGTCCCAGAGATGCTTGAGGGCGTCTTCCACCTCGACGCGGTCCGAGGCGGCGAGTCCTCGGCGCCACCGCCAGGCCAGCCCAATCGACGGCCAGAACAGCCCGACGCTGAGCGCCAGCACGAGAGTCACGACGATGAGCGAAACAAGTGGGTCGACCATTTATTGATTTTGATTAATCAAAATCATGGTCGCATGGCAGCCAAAAGTCAAGCACCTTGGGTTCCTTCTGCTAGGATCGTGGCGTCTCCATGGCGCACTCGAGCACGGTAGAGAACTACCTCAAAGAGGTCTACCTCGGCGTGAGCCGCCTGCCGGCCGGCGAGCTGCTGCTGCCCATGGGCCAACTGGCGACGGCGCTGCGCGTGGCTCCCGGCACCGCCACGACGATGGTGAAGGCGCTGTCGGAGTCGGGGCTCGTCGACTACGAGCCGTACAACGGCGTGCGGCTGACCGAGGCCGGTACCCGGCTGGCAACTACCGTGCTGCGCCGCCACCGCCTGGTCGAGCTCTTCCTCGTGCAGGTGATGGGCATGCGCTGGGACGAGGTGCATGACGATGCCGAGCATCTCGAGCACGTCGTGTCGGATCGGCTCATCGATCGGATCGACGAGATGCTGGGACATCCAGAGACCGACCCGCACGGCGATCCCATTCCGGGCAAGGAAGGCACGATCCGCGAGCGGCACTTCGAGACGCTGCTCACCTGCCCGGTGGGCACGCAGGTGGTCGTCGCGCGCGTGACCGATCAGGACCCGGTGTTCCTGCGGTTCGTGGAGCGCCACGGCCTGAAGCCCGGACAGCTGGTGGAAGTGGAGGCGCGCGAGGAAGCGGCCGATGCCGTGCGGCTGCGCGGCCAGGACGGCGTGCCGATCACGATCGGCGCACGCGCCGCGTCGAAGCTGCTCGTGGACGTGGCGAGTACGGGCACTAGGCCGTGAGCGCGGCCAGGCGGCGCGCGTCGGCAATCACGCGCGGCAGGTCGGCTGGCGCCGCGGCCACAAACGGCGTCGGCGGCCCCTCAGTGAACGCCGCGGCTCCAAAGCCGTAGTTCGCCAGCACGAAGGCGGCGCCGGCGCGCGCGGCCGTCGTCGCGTCAACCGGAGAGTCGCCCACCATTACGACCGACCCGCCCCGAGCGTGTAGACGCAGGGCCGCCAGCCCGGCAGGATCGGGCTTGCGCGGCCACGGCCCGTCGCCGCCCACCACGTCGATGAAGTGCCGGCGCACACCCAGACTCTCGAGGAGGCGCTCGGCCGGGACCCGCGGCTTGTTGGTCAACACGGCGAGCGCGGCCAGCGGGTCGAGCGCCTGCAGCACGGCCTCCATGCCGGGATAGAGTCGCGTCGTGTCGAGCAGGCAGGCGTCGTAGAGTTCGAGGAAGCGCTGAATGGCGCCGGGCGGGGCCGGGGCAACGCCGGCCGCGGAGAGCGCGCGACCGACGAGCACGGCCGCCCCCTCGCCCACCATCGTGACCACCTCGGTGCGGGTCAGCGGTCGACCGCCGAGTTCGACGGCCAGCGCGCTGGCGGCCGAGGCGAGGTCGGCCGACGAGTCGACGAGCGTGCCGTCGAGGTCGAAAACGACCAGACCTGACAAAACGCCGGTCATGCCCCTGCCTCGCGAACTTGTTGTGCCCCCACGCCCGCGGATGATTGTATCCTTCGACTCGCGTGATGGCCCGTCCCTCTTCGGTCGTGCTCGTGTCGAGCGGGCTCGACAGTGCGGTGTTGCTCGTCCACGAGGCGGCGCAGTACGACGTGCGGCCCGTCTACGTGCGCTCGGGCCTGGCATGGGAGACGGCGGAGTTGCGGATGCTGTCGCGGCTCCTGGCGTCTCCCGCGATGGCCGGACGCCTGCAGCCGCTGACGGTCGTCGACGTGCCCATGGGCGACGTGTATCCATCAGACCACTGGGCCCTGGCCGGGCCGCCGCCCGCCTACGACACGCCGGATGCACACGTGTTTCTCATGGGGCGCAACGTGACGCTGCTGGCGAAGGCCGGTCTCGTGGCGGCACGCGGCGATGCGCGGCGCATCGCGCTTGGCCCGCTGGCCGGCAACCCGTTCCCGGATGCCACACCGGCCTTCTTCGCGGCCATGGCCGAGGCGCTGTCGCGCGGCCTGGCGCACTCGCTCACCATCGTGACGCCGCTCATCGCGCTCAGAAAGCCCCAGGCCATCGAACTCGGCGCGCGTCTGGGCGTGCCGTTCGAACTCACCCTGTCGTGCATGAGCCCGGTTGGCGACGGGCACTGCGGCGGGTGCAGCAAGTGCCGTGAGCGGCGCGAGGCATTCGCCGAGGCCGGCGTACTCGATCCGAGCACCTACGCCAGCCCGGCCCCGCGCCCGGCGTAAAGCTGATGTCGCGCTGGCGGTGTCAGGACTCGAAGCGAATCGAGCCGTCGCCGGTCCGCACGCGCAGCGTATGGCCGCCCGCGCCAAGCGTCGACTTCAGCTCGCGGCGGTCGGTGCGCTCACCCTCGGAGCGGTCGGGAATCGTCAAGCCAGGATAGCTGGACCTGATGACGCCGTCGGACGTGGACGCGTCAACCACCGCTCCTACGCCTTGCGGCAGCCGCACCTCAACGCTCCCATCACGGGTCTCGACGAGCCAGTCGTCGGCCAGCGTGCTGCCCCCTTCGGCGCCAATCCGCACCGAGCCATCACCCGTCACGGCGCGCAGGTGCGTCAGCGTGCCGTTCACGACGATGCTGCCGTCGCGCGTCTCGACATCGATCTTGCCGGTCGCCTCGCGCACGCGGATGGACCCGTCGTCGGTGCGCGCGCGCACGTCGCCCGACAGGCGCGTGCCCACGATCGACCCGTCGCCCGACTGCAGGCTGACGGTGCCCGAGACGTCCTCAACGGTGATGCTGCCGTCGCCGCTCTTCAGTTCGAGCGTCGCGGACTTCGGCAGAGCCACGCGCAACGTGGCGCGCGGCGAGAACGACACGCCGATCACCACGCCCGAGCGGCTGGCCTCGGCCGGACCGCGCACGCGCACCGTGACGTGATCGCCCTCTTGAGACTGCTCGACCACAATCTGTGCCAGCAGCGCGTCGTCCTGGGCCTGTTTGTCGATGACCACCTCGACTTCGTTGCGGTCCCACGAGTGTACTTCGATGGCGCCATCGAAGGTGTCGAGGGTCACCGTCGGCGCGCCCGTCACGGTGAACTTCCGTGTCTCGGAGGCGGTCGCGCCCTCGGTGTTGACGTTGACGGTGCAGGCCGAGAGCGCGCCGGCCAATAGGGCCACTCCCAGTCCGCAGCTGCCGGTTGCGTGGAATCTCATCACAGTCCCCCGGTCGCAGAGACGGTGGGGGAGGCACCGGAGTTCCACACCCGCACGCCGCCCACCCACGTCTGACGCACGCGGAAGCGCTCGTCGAGCACCACCAGGTCGGCGCTCCGGCCTGCCTCGAGCAGGCCGAGGTCGTGGCGTCCCAGGGCCAGGGCGGGTGTCGTCGCGCAGAGGCGCGCGGCCTCGATGACGCTCAAGCCGGCGTCGGCAACGAGCATGCGGAACGCCCCGTCCATCGTCAGCACGCTGCCGGCCAGCGTGCCGTCGGACAGCTCGGCCCGCCGGTCGCGCACGTGGATGACGTGCTGGCCCAGCCGCGCGGTGGCGCCCACCGGCAGGCCGGCCCCGGCGGTGCCGTCGGTGATGGCGAGCACGCCCGCGACGCCTTTTGCGCGCACGGCCATCCGCACCATGGCCGGATGCACGTGGTAGCCGTCGCAGACGACCTCACACGTCACCGCGTCGTCGGCCAGCACCGCCCCGGCCAGGCCAGGGGCGTGATGCGACAGCGGCGGCATGCGGTTGAAGAGATGCGTCGCGTGGCGGGCGCCGGCGGCAATGGCTGCCTGCCCCTGCTCGAACGTGGCGGCCGAGTGTCCGAGCGAGACGCGGTGGCCAGCCGCAACGAGCGACGCCACCAGGTCCAGCCCGCCGTCGAGTTCGGGCGCGAGCGTGACGATCCGCACGTGGGCCCGGTGCGCGGCAATCGTCTCGAGGATGGCGGCACCGGTGAACTCGCCGTCGCACAGCCGCGGCTCACCGGCGCGCGGCGGCCGCCGCAAGCAGTCGTGCGGCTGGGCGCCCCGGTAGTCGGGGTTGATGAAGTTGCTCTCGAGATGCGCGCCGAGCACGCGCGCCGAGCCCGCCGGCGTGTGTTCCGCCGCGCCCACGGCGGCCAGAAAGCAGTCGAGGGCCTCGGGCGCGCACGCCACCGTGGTGGGACAGAAGCCGGTCACGCCGTGCCGCGGCAACTGCGCCGCGACGCGCGCCAC
>JANNEJ010000961.1:0-3792 GCA_031378585.1 Acidobacteriota bacterium
GAGGCCGTGGAGGCCGGCGCCGCGGATGGCGTGCATCAGCACGGTCTCGGCCTGGTCATCGCGCGTGTGCGCCACGGCCACGTGGTCCGCCCGGCTGGCGACCCGCGCCTCTTCGAAAAACGCATAGCGGGCACGACGGGCCGCCACCTCAGTCGAGCAACGCCCGGCCCGCGCCAGTGCCGCGACATCGACCCGCTCGACCACGAGCGGCACCCCCATGCGCTCGGCCAGCGCCCGGCAGAAGTCTTCATCGCGAAGGGCGTGAGCCCGGAGTTGATGATTCAGGTGGGCGACGGCGGTGAGCGAGACCGCACCAGCGTCTTGTAGTTCCCGCAAGACCCAGAGCAGCGACACGGAGTCCGACCCACCCGACAGAGCGGCCACCACCCGTCCACCCGTCAGCCACAGCTGATGGCGGTCGACGTACCGGCGAACGCGCGCGGCGATATCCGTCATGGTCGAAACCGCCGTCAGATGGGTGGGGTGACGGGTGGGTCAGTTTGGTGCCGGAGGGCGGACTCGAACCGCCGACCCTGCGCTTATGAGACGCATGCTCTAACCGGCTGAGCTACTCCGGCAGGAATCTCCGACTTTAGCACGTCGGTGAGGTCGGGGTCGACCGCTCCACAAGGGCTGCCGCGAGCAGAGGGATCATGATCTCGTGATGACCGGTCAAGTGGATGCCCCGCCCGATGCCGGCGGTTGGCCGTCGTACGACGTTGGTCAGGGGCCGGTAGTGTTGCCGGAAGTCGAGGTCGACCGTGGTGAGCCCGTCAAGGTCATGCCCGCAGTTGCGCGCCACGGCCACGGCCTTGAGGAACACCTCGGGCAGCACCACCGCTGAACCGCAGTTCAGGTACACGCCGCCCTTGAGCTTCGAGACGGACGCGGCCAGGTGCCGGAAGTCGCGCAAGCTCCCTTCGCCGATCGCGGCTCCCGAGGCCTGGGGGTGCATGTGCACGATGTCGGTGCCCATCGCGACATGGGCGGTCACGGGAATCCCGAGTCTGGCGGCCGTGCACAGGATGCTGACGGCGGCATGCGGCGGGCCTTCGCCGGCGAGCCATTCCGCCACCGCGCGTCCGAGGCCCGCGCCCCCCGTCACGCCGCGCACAATCGCGGCATTGATGCCGGTACCGGTTTCCTCAGCCATCCCGAACGTGCCCGGACCGAGCGCGTCATCGACGTCTTCCGAGGTTGCCCCGCCAATCGCGAGTTCGACATCGTGGATGATGCCAGCGCCGTTCAGCGCCAGCGCCGACACATAGCCGCGTTCCATCAGGTCGATGATGACCGGCGACAGACCGGCCTTGATCACGTGCGCACCCAGTCCCCAGATCACGGGGGCCGAGCGCGAGTGCGCGGCGTCGACGGCATCGACGACGGTCAGCAGGTCGCGCGCGGCCAAGAGCTTGGGGAGGCTCGCGAGCCACCCGCTGATGCCCCCGCCTGGAGCATACGCCTGGGCCAGGTGTTCCCGGCGGACCTTGCTCGTGCGCGACGCCAGCGGATACCGGCGCACACCCGACAGGTCGAACTCTTCGTAGTCGAGTTTCATCCCGAGAGCATAACTGGGGACTGGGGGCTGGGGGCTAGGGCAAACGGACGTCACGCTGAACGAAGACGTGCTCTGTCGCCACGCTGAGAAGAGCAGATCTTGGCGGTTGGACGTCGGCAAGCCCCAGCCCCCAGTCCCCAGTCCCCTAGAGTATGGCCATCGCGTCGCCGTAGCTGTAGAAACGGTAGCGCGCGGCGACCGCGTCCGCGTAGGCGCGGCGAGTGGATTCGATGCCCGCAAACGCCGACACCAGCATCAGCAGCGACGACCGGGGCACGTGAAAGTTGGTGACGAGCCCCCCCACAACCCGGAAGTGGTGGCCGGGCACAATGAAGACGTCGGTGGCGCCTCGCCCTGGGGTGACTTCCCCGCCGGACCCGAGTTCGAGGGACTCGAGCGTGCGCGTCGTCGTGGTGCCGACGGCTACGACGCGTCGGCCAGCGGCCAACGCTCTGGTCAGGGCCGCCGCGGCATCCGGACCCACGTCGTACTGTTCGCGCCCCATCCGATGGTCGCCGACGAGGTCGACGCGCACCGGCTGAAACGTGCCGTACCCCACATGGAGCGTGATGGCCGTGCGCTCGATGCCCGCGCGATCGATGGCTGCGAGCAGGTCGGGGGTGAAGTGCAGGCCCGCCGTCGGGGCGGCAATCGACCCTTCGTGGCGCCCGTACACAGTCTGGTAGCGCTCGCGGTCTGATGAGACGTCGGCACGCTTGATGTACGGCGGCAGTGGCACGTGGCCCAGCCGGTGCACCGCTGTGCGGACGGGGACGCCATCCTCGGTGAACAGGCGCACCACGCGCCCGTACTCGCCGCGTTCCATGACTTCTCCGTGCAACTCACCCCGGGCGTCAGCGAACACGACCTTCGTGCCCGGCTTCACGCGCGGTCCTTTGCTGACGAGCGCCAGCCAACGCTCGCTCGCGAGATCGCCTGCAGCGTCATCGAGTCGAGACACCAGCAGGCACTCGACCGCTCCACCACCAGGCAGGCGTCGGCCGAGCAACCGTGCGGGGAACACGCGCGTGTCGTTCAACACGAGCAGGTCGTCTGGTGCGAGCAGCCGGGGGAGGTCAGCAAACGCCCCGTGCGCGACGACGCCAGTCGCTCGCCCCAGATGCATCAGGCGCGATGCCCCTCTGACGGGTGGCGGCTCCTGCGCTACCAGTTCAGCGGGCAGTTCGAAGTCGAAGTCTGAGACGCGAAGCGGGGCAGACACTGCAGGCGGCCGACTGGAGACGGCCCCATATCTTAGCGTTGTGCCAGGAGTCGTACAAAAAGGGGCCCGGGCACCCCTGGAAATGCCCGGGCCAAAATCGAGGGTTTCGCGGTCAGTGGACCCGAGGCTGGTCGACCTCGCGCGGCGCGCACCAGTCGCTGGCGACGATGGCCCACAGTACCTGGTCGAGAAACGCCCCCTCACGGTGCAGCGCGTGGCGCAGGAGGCCTTCCTGAGTGGCGCCGAGCTTGCGCAGGGCGCCATTGGCGCGCGCGTTGCGCACGTCGATCCGGAACTCGGCACGATGCACGTGCATCGTGCTGAAGAGACATCCAAGTGCCAGACGCGCGGCGTCCTGGAACAGGTGTGTGCCGCGGAACTCCTCGGCGATGGCGGCCGTGCCCTCGACCATCGTGAACCCATGGTCGAGCGCGCTCACACGAATCAATCCGACCGGCACGCCCGTGTCGCGGGGCACGACGACCCAGCAGGCTTCGATGCCCTGGGCCCGTTTCGCCGCCATCGCGGCAATCAGTGACTCAAACCCCGGCTGCGACGCGTGCGGAGCATCCGGCACCGCCTCCGACAGCGCGTCTGGAGACAGCGCCGTCAGGAGCGCCAGGGCGTCGGACGCGGTGGGCTCACGCAGCGTGACCATCGCGCTCGAGAGCGTCGGCAGCGACTCGCGCCAGTTGTAGCCTGCCCCCGGCGGTGGCACGGCAGTAGTCGACGGCGTGTCGCCAGCTGCCGGGTTGCTTGTGAAAAATTTGGCCATTGTTCGGGCCTACTGCGTGGCCATGGCGGACCCCAGACCAGCCTGGCCTGGAGTCCCCTTGGGTGCCGGACGAACGCCGCTGCGCTGGGGGAGGAGAGGAGGAGTTGTGCCAGTCGTGCTCACGTCCTCGACGAAAGCAAAGCGCGCGCCACCTAGGGTGGCCGGCCGTCCTGTCGACGTAAGTTCCATTGAATCTGTCGTTTGCGGTCGACGGACAGGTACCGCTGAGACGTCGGC
>JANNEJ010000897.1:0-4012 GCA_031378585.1 Acidobacteriota bacterium
GATGCAGGTCGAACGGGCGATGCGCGCGGGCCGTCACGTCGATCCCCGTCACGTGCACGTCGGGCCAGCGGCGTTTGACGGCGAGCGCCACCGATGTGCCGAGCAGGCCTGCGCCGATCACCAGCAGGCCGCCAAACGGCGGCGGTGCCACCGAGGCTATCTCGCCCATCCGCGCCGCGCGAGCGGCTCGAGGCAGATGCTGCGGCCAATGGCTGGCGCGATGATGCGCAGCTCGGCCATCAGGCGCTCGAACTGCGCAGGGAACATGGACTGGGCGCCGTCGGACCAGGCGTGGTCGGGGTCATTGTGCACTTCAATGAGCAGGCCGTCGGCCCCGGCAGCCGCCGCTGCGCGCGCCATCGGCGCCACTTTGTCGCGCCGCCCCGTGCCGTGGCTGGGGTCGACGAAGACCGGCAGATGGGACAGTTCCTTCACGATTGGAATGGCCGAGACGTCGAGCGTGTTGCGAGTGCTGGTCTCGAAGGTGCGGATCCCGCGCTCACACAGCATCACGTTGGTGTTGCCGCCCGAGAGCACGTATTCGGCCGAGAGCAGCCATTCCTCAATCGTGGCGGCAATGCCGCGCTTGAGCATGACCGGCGTGCGCGCGCGGCCGAGCTCCCGCAGCAGCGTGAAGTTCTGCATGTTGCGCGCGCCCACCTGGAAGATGTCCGCGTACTTGGCGCACACCTCGATTTGCGAGCTGTCCATCACCTCGGTAATGAGCTTCAGGTCGTGCGCGTCGGCGCCGTCACGCAGCATGCGCAGACCCGCTTCGCCGTGTCCCTGAAAGCTGTACGGCGAGGATCGCGGCTTGAAGGCTCCGCCCCTCAGGACCTTGGCGCCGGCTCGTTTCACCGCGGCCGCCGTGGCGTGCACCTGCTCTTCGGTCTCGGCGGAACACGGGCCGGCCATCACGATCACCTCGTCACCGCCGATACGGACGTCGCCGATGGTGATGACCGTGTCTTCCGCCTTGAACGTGCGGCTGGCGAGCTTGTAGGGCTCGGTGATGCGCAGCACCTCGTGCACGCCCTCCATGAGCGCGACCAGGCCGCGATCCACCGTTCCCGATCCGACGACGCCCAGCACGATGCGCGCGGCGCCAGACGAGCGGTGTACGTCCATACCGCGTTCCACGAGGTGTGCAATCACCGCCTGCACGTCGGTGTCCGATGCCCGTTCCTTCATTACGACGACCATGACCTACTCCCCCTGCCCTGTTGCTGCCGCGACGTGGCCGTCGCCGATGTCCGACCGCGTCGCTTCGAGCCGTTGAATGCGGCGCGATTCGTCAATGACCCGCTCGAACAGTCGCACGATGGCCTCGTCGTCGAGCGGCCCACCGAGCGACTGGTTCACCGCGCGCACGTGCGCCAGCACCGACGCCTCACGTGCGGGCTCGTACACCGCCCGGCCCTCGGTACGCTTCACCCGGCCGATGGCGTAGGCGCAGCGCGCGCGGCTGTCGAACAGCCGCACGAGGACCTCGTCGATCTGGTCGATCTCAGCCCGCAGGGCCTCCACGCCTAGCTCCGCAGCCATCGCACGTACCGTTCCACTTCTCCGGCCAGCGCCGGCGAACTGCCATGATCGGCCACGACCTGCACCAAGGCCGAGCCCACCACGGCGGCATCGGCCCACGCGCCAACCGCACGCACGTGCTCGGGCGTCGAGAAGCCGAAGCCCAAGGCGAGGGGCCGGTCGGTTACGGCCCGGACCCGGGCCGCCAGCTCCGCCGCCGAGTCGGCCACGTCGGTGCGCGCCCCGGTGACGCCGAGCCTCGAAATGCCGTACAGAAACCCTCCGCCGAGTTCGGCGGCGCGCCGGATGCGTGGTGTGGAGGTGGTCGGACTCAACAGGAAAATTGTATCAAGACCTTCGGCCACAAACGCGTTGCGGGCTTCGCCAGCTTCCTCTGGCGGCAGGTCGAGCACCAGCACCGCGTCGATGCCTGCGGCGCGCGCCCGCCGTGCGAACACGTCGATCCCCATCCGCACCATCGGGTTGGCGTAAGTGAAGAGGACCAGCGGGGCCGCCACATCGGCGCGCACGCCGGCGGCCATGTCGAGCACCCGCGAGAGCGTGGCGCCACTGGCCAGCGCCCGTTCGGTCGCGCGCTGGATGACCGGGCCGTCAGCGAGAGGATCCGAAAACGGCACCCCCAGCTCGATCACGTCGGCGCCGCCCCGGTCCACCGCGCGGACCACGTCGGCGGACTTCTGCAGGTCTGGATCGCCGGCCGTGATGTAGGCCACGAGTCCCGTGCGCCGGGCCGCGCGCAGCTGCGTGAAGGTGTCGTCGAGCCTGCTCATGCCTGGTCCCCTGCAAGCTGCGCCACGGTGTGGACGTCCTTGTCGCCACGTCCTGACAGATTCACGACCACCACGGCGCCGGGACCGAGCGCTGGGCCGAGGGTCGTGAGATGCGCCACGGCGTGGGCCGATTCAAGCGCTGGCATGATGCCTTCGAGGCGCGCCAGTGAATGGAACGCCTCGAGCGCCGACTGGTCGCTGGCCCAGGCGTACTCGGCGCGGCCCGTGGCCCTCAGCCACGCATGCTCCGGACCCACGGCCGCGTAGTCGAGACCGGCGGAGACCGAGTGGGTGGGGTCGATGTTGCCATCGGCGTCCTGCAGCAGCCACGTGCGCGTGCCTTGAAAGACGCCCTCGGCCCCGCCGGCGAATCGCGCGGCGTGCCGCCCCGCGACGATCGCCTCGCCCCCGGCCTCGACGCCGATGAGGCGCACGCCCGGGTCGCCGATGAAGGCGTCGAAGATGCCGATGGCGTTGCTGCCGCCGCCGACGCAGGCGACCACCGCATCTGGCAGCCGTCCCACCGCGTCCAGGCACTGCGCTCGCGCCTCCTGGCCGATGACGCTCTGGAACTCCCGCACCATCAGGGGGTACGGATGGGGGCCGAGCGCGGACCCAAGCAGGTAGTAGCTGCCCGCGACGCTGCCGACCCAGTCGCGCATGGCGTCGTTGATGGCGTCCTTCAGCGTGGCGCTGCCGGCCGAGACCCCGCGCACTTCGGCGCCGAGCACCCGCATGCGGAACACATTGAGGGCCTGGCGAGCCATGTCCTCGGTGCCCATGTAGACGACGCAGTCGAGCCCGAGCAGGGCGGCCGCCGTTGCCGACGCCACGCCGTGCTGGCCCGCACCGGTCTCGGCGATGACCCGGCGCTTGCCCATGCGCTTGGCGAGCAATGCCTGGCCGAGCGCGTTGTTGATCTTGTGGGCGCCGGTGTGCGTGAGGTCTTCTCGCTTCAAGAAGATGCGCGCGCCCCCACAGGCCGCGCCCAGCCGCGCGGCTTCCCAGAGAGGCGTTGGCCGTCCAACGTAGTCGCGGAGCAGGCGCTCGAGCTCGGCGCGAAACGCGGGATCGCGCCTCGCCTCGTCGTAGCACGCGACGAGCTCAGTGATGGGAGCCACGAGCGTCTCGGGCACGTAGGCACCGCCGTAGGCGCCGTAGTAGCCGCGGGCATCGGGGTCGCGGTGCCCGAAGGTGTGCGTGGTGGTGGAAGCAGACGTCATGACACGGTCTCTGGAATGACCAGACGCGCCGCCGCCACGAACCGCAGGATGCGGTCGGCGGACTTCACGCCCGGGGAGAGTTCGATACCCGATGACACGTCGATGCCGTACGGACGCACAAGCGACACGGCCCGGTGCACGTTCTCGGGGGTGAGCCCGCCGGCGAGCACCAGGCGCGAGGCGCGGGCGAGAGTCGCGGCCTGCGCCCAGTTGACGGTGCGGCCGGTGCCGCCGTGTCGCTTGGTATCGTGCGCGTCCACCATCAGCAGCGTGCCGGGTGGCACGACTGGCGCCACGCCCTCGACCAGCGGTGCCACCCATACAATTGGCACGCCGAGAGCGACAAAGGGCGCCGGATCGTCGACGTCGTGCAATTGCAGTTCGGCCAGACCGATCGTCGCCACAGCCACCCCGGCCTCGCCCACGGTGGGCCGGACCATGACGCCGACCGGTGCCACGCCCGACGGCAGCCGC
>JANNEJ010000945.1:0-13890 GCA_031378585.1 Acidobacteriota bacterium
CGTGTTGTTCGACACGTTCTACGACCGGAGAAACGCCTACTCCTTCTACGTAAATCCACTCGGTGGCTTGGCCGACTCGCAACTGGTCAACGAGCAGTTCAACCCCAACTGGAACGGTCTGTGGGACGCGCGCACCGCCGACTTCTACGGCGGGTGGACGCTCGAGATGCGGTTCCCGTTCCGCTCCCTGCGTTTCAAGGAGGGCGGCACTCTCTGGGGCATCAATTTCCGCCGGCTCGTGCGCGAGAAGAACGAAAGTTCGTTTCTCACGCAGATTCCCCAGTCGTTCGGCCGCCGGGGCATCAGCAAGGTGTCGTCGGCCGGCACGCTCGTCGGCCTCGAAACGCCGGTGAAGCTGCACAACGTCGACGTCAAGCCCTACGCGCTCGGGTCGGCCATCACCAACCGTCTGGCGACGCCCGCGCTCGACAACGACCTGAACGGCGAGTTCGGCGTTGACGCGAAGTGGGCCGTCACCCAGTCGCTCACCACCGACTTCACCTACAACACCGACTTCGCCCAGGTCGAAGACGACGAGGCGCAAGTCAACCTGACGCGGTTCAGTCTGTTCTTCCCTGAGAAGCGCGAGTTCTTTCTTGAAGGCCAGGAGTATTTCAACTTTGGCGCCGGCAATTTCGGCGGTGGCGGCGGCGGCGGTGGTGGCGGAGGAGGCGGTGGTGGCGGCGGCGGCGGTGGTGGTGGCGCAGGTGGCGGCAACAACCCGGCGCCGCTCGTGTTCTACAGCCGGCGCATTGGACTGAGCAACGGCTTGGCGGTGCCCATTCTTGCCGGCGCGCGCGCGCTTGGCAGGAGCCGGGGGTTCCAGGTGGGCGCCCTGCAGATGCGGACCGAAAGCTCGGTCGAGGCGCTTGCGCCGGCCACGGATTTCTCGGTGCTGCGCATCAACAAGGACGTGCTTCGCCGAAGCAGGGTCGGCGTGATTGCGACGCGCCGCGCACCGGGGACGACCGTGGGCGTGGTCGACAACCTCGCCTACGGCGCCGACGCCTTGTTCAACCTCCAGACCAACCTGTCGATGTCTGGCTATTGGGCCGCGACCGAAACGCCAGGCAAGACCGCCCTCAACTCGAGCTACCGCGGCGCGTTCAACTGGAACGCCGATCGCACGGGTCTGCAGCTCGAGCACTTGTCTGTCGGCGACAACTTCAACCCCGAGATCGGATTCGTGCGGCGCACCGCGTTTCGTCGATCGAACGGCCAGGGCCGCTTCAGTCCGCGTCCGAAGCACCTGCGCGGTGTGCGCAAGCTGTTCTTCGAGGGCAGCATGGACTACTACGAAAGCACCAGCGGAACCGTGGAGTCGCGCGAGGCCCAGGCCACCTTCCGCGCGGAGTTCAACACGAGCGATCAGGTCAACGTCGAGTACACCGACGCCTTCGAGCACCTCACTCAGCCGTTTGCCGTGGCGCCGGGCGTGTCGATTCCCGCCGGCGACTACTCGTTCCGCCGGGGTCGCGCCACCGTCATGCTGTCGGCGGCGCGCAAGATCTCTGGTTTCGTGTCCTTCACGGCGGGCGAGTTCTACGGCGGCACTCTTCTCGAGGTGTCGTGGCGTGGCCGCATTGAGCTCACCCCACAGTTCTCGGCAGAGCCGACGCTGTCGTTCAACCACGTGGAGACACCCTACGGCACGGGCGACACCAACCTGATTGGCAGCCGCGTCACCTATACGATCTCGCCGCGCATGTTCGTGGCCGCGCTCGTACAGTTTCAGTCGGCGACCAGGACGGCAACGGCAAACGTGCGCTTCCGCTGGGAATACCAGCCTGGCAGCGAGATGTTCGTGGTCTACAGCGACGGGCGCGACACCAACGACAAGGGCTTTCCTCCGCCCATCCTGAATCGAAGTGTCGTGGTGAAGGTGACCAAGCTCTTCCGATTGTGACGTTCGGAGTCGCAGGCAAGTAGCGCTACCGCGCAGGCAAACGGGTCGTCCCAGCTGCGGCATCCACATCGAAGCACGCAGAGCACACGCGTCCCAGTGCGCGAAAGCCCACGATCTCCACATCCGGCGACAGGTAGCCGTCGCGCACCGGCTCGCTTCTCAACAGGTCGGTGCTCAGATACTTCTTGTTGCTGTCGCAGAAGATCGTGACCACGACGGCGTCGGGGCCGAGCTCGTTCTGCACCTTCAATGCGCCAATGAAGTTCGCGCCCGACGAGATGCCCAATGCCAGTCCGCGCTGGGCCAGCCCCTGCGCCATCAGGATGGCGTCGCCGTCGTTGGCACTCACAATCGCGTCAAGCGCGTCGAGCTTCACGAGGGCCGGAATGAACTCGTCCGAGATCCCCTGGATGCGGTGCCGGCCCACCTTGTGCCCGGTCGACAGTGTGGGCGACTCGGCGGGCTCGAGTGGATGCACGCGCGTGGTGGGGTTCAGACCCTTCAGGTAGGCGGCCACGCCCATCACGGTGCCGCCCGTGCCCACGCCGGCTACGAAGGCGTCGGGGGTCAAGCCGGCGTGAGCAAGCTGCGCCACGATCTCTGGCCCCGTAGTGCGCCGATGCGCTTCCAAGTTCGCCAGGTTCGAGAACTGGCACGGCAGGAACACCTGAGGATCGCGCGCGGCGAGGTCCTCCGACAAGCGGATGCTCCCGAGAAAGCCGCCCTGCGCTGCACTCACCGGCACGATCTCGGCGCCAAAGCTCGCGATGATCGCCATGCGTTCGGTGCTCATCCAGTCGGGCATGAAGATCGTGACCGGGTGGCCCAGCGAGCGGCCCACGGCCGCAAACGAGATGCCGGTGTTGCCGCTCGTGGCTTCCGCGATGCGCGCGCCCGGCTGGATCCGGCCGTCGCGGTAGGCCTGCTCGATGATGAAGAGCGCCATCCGGTCCTTGATGCTGCCGGTGAAGTTGAGCGACTCCTGCTTGGCGTAGATCACTCGCGGCTCGCCGCGGTACCGGCAATCCACGGCAATGAGCGGCGTGTTGCCGATCAGACGGTGCAGGCCGGCGAATCGACCGGCAAGCCCGGGCGGCAGGGGAAGAGCAGGCGGCGTCATGGCAGGACCTCCCTATGGCCTGGCGTCGTGCACGATGCGACCGCCAACCATCGTCAAGAGTACCTTCGCGTCGCGCAGCTTCGACGCAGGGCTCGTCATCGGGTCTTCCGACAACATCACCAGGTCCGCCAGCATCCCGGGCGCGATCGCACCTTTGTCGGCCTCTTCCATCGTGAGCCAGGCGTTGCCGGTCGTGGCCATGCGCAGGGCCTCTTCTCGTGTCACGCGCTGATCGGGGCCCATGACGCCGCCGGCAATCGTGTCGCGCGTGATGAAGTGATAGAGGGTCCACAGCGGCGGATACGGCACCACGGGCGCGTCGGTGCCCGACGACACCGGCAGACCGGCGTCGAGGTACATCCGCACCGGGGTCGTCAGGCCGGCGCGAACCGGACCCCAATACGACACGAGACTCGGCCCGGCCAGGTATAAGTGGTTCTGCACCGCCAGCGCGAGGCCAAGCGCCTTGATGCGCGGCAGGTGATCGGCCCGGCCGATGAACGCGTGTTCGATGGACCAACGCCGGCCCACGATGGACCGTTGCGCATTCGCGCGCTCGTACGCGTTCAGCACCAGGTCGATGGCGCCGTCGCCCACGGCGTGGGTCGCCACGCGCCATCCACGCTCATTCAGTGCCGCAACCGTCGCGTTGAACGACTCGGTCGACTGCGTCTGCAAGCCCTTGAAGGTGCCCCGTTCGTCCCAGGGCTCGGCATAGGGCTCGCGCATCAATCCACCCTCGAAGCCGCCGTCGATGGCGAGTTTCACGCCGCCTACGCGCAGCAGCGCGTCGCCCTCGCCTTGCGTGAGCCCGGAGGCATCGAGCGCGCCAGCCACGGCCTGCGCGGTGCCGCCTGGTCGCAGCAGCGCGTTCACGCGCATGGTCAGCAGCCCGCGGCGCTGCATCTCTTGCAGCAACCGGAAGTCGTCGACCGACACCCCTGGGTGGCGCACGCTGGTCAGTCCAGCGGCGTGCAGCGTGGCGTACTCGGCCGCGCGGGCCGCCATCTGCGCGTCGCGCGAACGGACAGGCGGCGGCGGCAGCGTTACGAACGCCTTGGCCGCGTCCACGAGTTCGCCGTTCAAGCGCCCGTCGGGATAGCGCGTGATCCGGCCGCCCGAGGGTTCAGTCGTCTGTTCGTCGACGCGCCACTTGCGCAGCGCCGCGGAGTTCACGACGTACTCGTGGCCTCCGCGCACCAGTACGACGGGATGGTGCGGCGCCACCGCGTCGAGATCGTCGCGCAGCGGCAGACGCTTCTCGCGCAGTTGCGCCTCGTGCCAGTCGCTGTTCGAGACGATCACGTCGCCAGCGGGCGTCTGCCTCACCCGCGCCGCCAGAGCGGCCGAGACGTCGGCCAGCGACCGCGCGCGTGACAGGTCCACACCGGGTCCACCGCCCGCGGAGTGCAGGTGGTTGTCCATCAAGCCGGGGACGAGCGCGCGTCCACGCAGGTCGATGAGCGCGGTGCCGCTGCCGGCAAGGGCGCGGATGCGCGCCGAGGCGCCGACGGCCGTGATGCGATCGCCGGTGACCGCTACGGCCTCGGCCACCGAAAAAGCGCGATCCACGGTGATGACCCTGCCGTTGTAGAACACAAGATCTGGCGCGGGCGGTTGCGCCGCCGTCGACGCCGACCACGCCGCCACGCATACGGCCGCCACGATCGCCCCACCGACCATTCCACCGAACCCGCGCATGGCGCATGGTGGGGGCCGCGTCTGCCCTTGTCAAGGACGGAGAAGCGAGGATAATCGCGCTCTATCCGTTGAGCCTGGAGGTTCCCATGTCCCCCGCCCTCGTCCTCGCCGCCGTCGTCGTCGTGCTGCTCGGGTTCGTGATGTCGCTGTACAACCGGCTCGTGCGTCTGCGCAACGGCGTCGAGAACGCGTTCTCGACAATTGACGTGCAGCTCAAGCAGCGCTGCGATCTGATTCCGAAGGTCGTGGAAGCCATGCGCGAGTACATGGGCCACGAACGCGGCACCTTCGAACAGTTGACCGCGCTGCGTGAGCAGGCCACCGCACCCGGTGCGTCGGCCGAACAGCGTATGGCGCTCGACCAGCAGATGTCGGGCGTGCTGCGCGGCCTTGTCGTGCGCGCCGAGGCCTATCCCGAGTTGAAAGCCAGCGAGTCGGTCACGCTGCTGCAGCGCTCGCTGAACGAAGTGGAGAGCCAGATTGCCGCGGCGCGCCGCACGTTCAACGCCGCCGTGACGTCGCTCAACACCGCCATCGAGGTATTCCCTGCCGTCCTGCTGGCCGGGCCGTTCGGCTTCTCGCGCAAGCCGCTCTTTGAAGCGTCGTCGGCGGAACGCGCCGTGCCCAACACGAAGGCTGCTAGCCCGCCATGACCACGCCAGCGCGCATCGCCGAGCTCTACGCCACCACGCTCGAACCCAGGATCGCGGCGCTCGAGTCGGTGCGCCTGTCCCTCAAGGGCTACCTCACGAAGGGTCTGCTGTGCATCGGAATTCCCTTTGCGCTGTTCTTTCTGAGCGACCTCGTCACGCTCGTGCTGCCGTCAGGCTTCGCTTTCCTGGCCGGAATCCTGTCGTTTGGCCTCATCTTCGTGGGCGTCCTCGTTGCCGGCTTCAAGTTCCTGATTCCGGGCTACACCGCCTACATCAACTACAAGCGCCGCTTCAAGAACGAGGTGGTGTCGGAGGTGTTCAAGATCGTGAGCCCCTCGGCAACCTACTCGCCGGCGGAAGGCGTGGCCAAGGCAGATTTCGACGAACCCGGGCTCTTCAACCCGCGCGGCGGATGTGTCAGCGACGACCGCGTGCACGGCACCATCGGGCAGACTGCGTTTGAGGCGGCGGAGGTCCGCAGTGCCTATTCCACGGGCGGCAAGAACAAGTCGACCGTCGTGGTCTTTCACGGCCTGTTCTTCCATCTCGACTTCAACAAGACGCTGCGCGGCGTCACGATCGTACAGCCCGAGGACGCGTCTTCGAGTCAACTCGGCAGCCGGGATGGGCTCACGGAAGTGGCGCTCGAGAACCCCACGTTCGAGCAGGCGTTTGCCGTCTACGCGTCCGACGAAGTGGAAGCGCGCTACATCCTGACGCCGGCCATGATGGAGCAGATCCTGGCGCTGCGGCAGCGCGCCGGGAAGCCAGTCTTTCTGGCCTTCAAGAACAACCGCGCCTACATCGGCGTGCACTACGGCCGCGCGCTCTTCGAGCCGGGCATCGCCTCGACGACGTCGCTCGAGTCCATCCAGGAGATGGCGGCACACTTCGCGCTGGCCGAAGGTGTCATCCACGAACTGGATCTCAACACGCGCATCTGGACCAAGGGCGTGGACGATGCGTTGCTGAAACGGGACGCCGCCGCCGCCGGGCCCGACGGCGAGCTGGGCCGGGTCATGGCCAGAGGCGATGCCACGCCAAGCGACATCTGGGCCGCCGCCCTCGGCTCTCTGGACAAGGACGCTGGTCAAAGCGACGTGGTCGTGTCGCGCCCGGCCGCTACGTCAATCCAGATCGAGCACCTGGTCGGCACGACGACGATCAACTACGGGTTGCCCCTCACGTTCTATCTGACGTTTGTCTTCTGGGTCGCCAGTGTGGGCGTGGCGCTGGCGTCGATGCGCCTGCTGCCGGAGGCCCTCGGCCTGCCGCAACTGTCGACCCTCGTGTCGTGGATTCCCGTCGTGCCCTACGCCTGTGACCTGGTCGCTGCCTATCCCATCCCGTGGGCGCTCGGGTCGTGGATTCTCGGGCCGCTTGCCTTCCTCATGTGGTCGGTCCGGGTGCGCAAGGTGGCCATTGCAAACGACGCCGTGCGCGTCTGGCGCGGGCTGCGCCCCTTGCCGCGCACCTATCCACGCCCCGCGTATGGGAAGGTGGTGCGGGTCGAGAACGCCGTCTACATCGGCAAGACCGAAGGGCTCACCCTGTTGAACCCATCGGCCTCGCCTATTCTCGAGGCCGAGGAAGCCTCGTGGGTGGCGTCGGAGATGCGCCGCGCGCTGAGCGCGGCTTCGTCGCGGCGTTGACCTCGACCCACGCAGAGAAGGATGATCGGAAGATGCGTGCATCTCATCTTGCTCCTGTTGTTCTATCCCTCTCGTTCATCGCGTGCGGTGGCGGCGAGCCCAAGGCGGCCGACCCCACCACCAGCGCTCCGGCGGCCGCGGCCGCCCCTGCTGCAGTGGAGACTCAAGTGGCCGATGTCAGTGCGCTCGTGAAGGACGATACCAAGGTGGGCACCGGCGCCGAAGCCCGTCCGGGCATGACCGTGTCGGTGCACTACACCGGCTGGCTCTACGACCCGACCGCCGCCGACAAGCACGGCAAGAAGTTCGACAGCTCCAAGGACCGCAACGAGCCGTTCGAGTTCCCGCTCGGCGCCAGCCAGGTGATTGCCGGCTGGGACCAGGGCGTGGCCGGGATGAAGGTGGGCGGCACCCGAATTCTGACGATCCCGTCGAACATGGGCTACGGCGCGCGCGGCGCCGGTGGTGACATCCCGCCCAACGCCGCGTTGCTGTTCCAGGTCGAACTGCTCGGCGTCAAGTAGCGTGCCTGCTGGCGCCGTGACGCCGCGCTGCCGGCACGCCGGGCGCTGCGGCGGCTGCCAGTGGCAGCATGTGCCCTATCCCGAACAGCTCGCGCGGAAGCGCGACGCGCTCGATGCGCTGCTGCGGCGCATCGACCGGGACCTGCCGCCGGTCGACGCCGTCGTGCCCATGCCCGTCGGCGACGACGGCATGCCGTGGCACTTCCGGCACAAGTCGGCGTTCGTCTTCGACCGGGGAGCCGGCGGCGCGCTCGTGATGGGCCACTACGAGGCTGGCGGCCGCACGGTGGTGCCGGTCGCCGAGTGTCCCGTGCAGAGCGCGCGTGCCAACCGCATCGCCTTCCGGCTGCGCGACGAGCTGGCACGGGCGCGCGTGCCGGCCGCCGGTGCGGATCTGGCGGGCGTGCTGCGTCACGTGATCGTCCGCACGAGCGCCGACGAGCGCGACGCCGTGGCCCTGCTGGTTGTCACGCGCAACGCGCCCTCGTTGCGCACGCCCGTGCGCGCGCTGCTGGCGTCGGTCGACCGGCCGGACGGCTTCTTCGTCAACATCCATGACCGGCCGTCGTCGTACATGGTGGGACGCGAGACGCTGCGCCTCGACGGTCACGCGCACGTGCGCGAACGTCAGGTGGGTCCCACGTTTCTGGTGTCGCCCACGGCGTTCTTCCAGACCAACCCCACGGCCGCGGCCGCGCTGGTCGACCTCGTGCTGGCACACATCCCCGACGGGGCCACACGCGTGCTCGACCTCTATTCGGGCAGTGGCCTCTTCAGTCTGCCGCTTGCCGCCCGCGGCTATCAGGTGACGGCGGTGGAAGAGAACCCGCAGGCGGTGGCGGATGCCGCGCGCAACCTCGACGTGAACCGGATCGACCCGCGCGCCGTGCGGCTGATTGGCGGGCGGGTGGAAGACGCCCTTCCGACCGCAGCGCGCCAGACGTTCGATGCCGTGGTGCTCGACCCGCCGCGCCAGGGATGTCCGCCGGCCGTACTCGACGGCGTGTTCGGCCGGCTCGCGCCCGCTCGCGTGATCTATGTGTCGTGTAATCCCGAGTCGCTCGCGGCGGAGCTGCCAACCATTCTGCAGGCGGGCTACGTCGTGGTGGCGGTGCAGCCCGTCGACATGTTTCCGCATACGCCGCACGTGGAGGCCGTGGTGGTCTTCGATCGCGTGCGGTCGCCGCGCACGAAGGGTGCCAGAATGGCTGCACCCCGATGACCACGCCTCCGCCCGTGCCCGCGCGTCCTGCCGCCACCGTCATCGTGCTGCGGCCGGCCCGCGACACGCCGTTCCAGGTGCTGATGGTGCGGCGCAATGACCAGGTGGCCTTCATGGCCGGCGCCCACGTGTTCCCGGGCGGAAGCGTCGACGACACCGATACGGCGCTGCCCGTTGAGGTGTGCGACGGCCTCGATACGCTGGGGCGCCTGGTCGATCTCACACCCGCCGACGAGGCCCGGTACCGCGTCGCAGCCATTCGCGAGTTGCTCGAAGAAGCCGGTGTGCTGCTGGCGCGAGACGTCAGTGGCGCCATGGCCGACGACGCCACGGCCGCCGCGATCCGCGCGTCGCTGCCGGCCACGTCGTCGTTCGTGCAGCACCTGGCCGCCCGGGACCTGCGCGTGGCGCTCGATGCGGTGATGCCGTTTGCGCACTGGGTCACCCCCGAGATCGGGATTCGTCGCTACGACACGCGGTTCCTGCTGGCGCGGGTGCCCGCGGAGCAGCAGGCGTCGCACGACGACGGCGAGACCACCGCCCTCGACTGGCTGACGCCGCTCGAAGCGGTCGCGCGCGCCGAACGTGGCGAGATCGTGCTGCCTCCGCCCACCTGGATCACGCTGATGCGGCTGGCCAGGTTCGCGTCCATCGACGAGGCGTGGCAGTGGGCAGCGACCACGCCCATCGTGCGCATCCAACCCGGCTTCGTCAAAGACGGTCTTGCCACGCTGATGCTGCCCGGCGACGCGACCTATCCGCTGCCACCAGGCAGTGAGCCGCTCGAAGAGGTCCGCTTCGAGCTGGTGGAGGGGGTCGGATGGCGTCCGGTGCGTCCCTGACGGCCACGCGGTCGACGTTCGCCGACGCCAGTCCATTATCGTGCAAGACCCGCATTGACCGTGGCGCGAGTTCGGCCGGTCCACGCTCTCGCGTACACTAAGGCCAGAATGATCGAACGGCCGGCCGACGTCCCGCCGGTGCCACCTGCCCCGCCTGCGCCGCCCGCTGACGGTCGTCCGCCCCTCCCGGCCGATGAGCTACCGGCGGACGTGCCACCACTGCTGCCGCCGGTCGACCTCAGTCCCAGGCCGTTCGCCTTCACGGGCACCGCCGGCGAGTACTTCCGCATCTGGATCGTCAACCTGCTGCTGAGCGTCGTCACGCTGGGTATCTACTCGGCGTGGGCCAAGGTGCGCCGGCTGCGATATTTCTACGGGCACACGTCGCTTGACGGCCTCGCGTTTGGCTACCACGCATCGCCGATCGCGATTCTGAAGGGCCGGCTCATTGCCTACGCCGTCGTGATGGTGCTGGCCGCACTGGGTCAGCTTGCGCCGCTCGTGGCCAGCGCGCTCTATCTGCCGCTTGCCGTGCTGATGCCGATCGTGCTCGTGCGGGCTTTCAGGTTCCGGGCCGCGAACTCGTCGTATGGCGGCATCCGCTTCGGCTTCGATGGGCTCGAGTCGGATGCCTACTTCGTCTTCCTGGTTCTGCCGATGACGGTGCCGTTCACGCTGGGAGTGACCTACCCGCTGGTCGTGAAGCGGCAGCGAGAGTACTTCGTGAGCGAGAGCCGCCACGGGCGCTCGCAGTTCGGGCTGGACCTGCCGACCTGGCCCGTCTACCGCATCTATGTCCTTGCGGGCGTGGCGCTCCTCTCGTGGTTCGCGGTCGGCGTCGCCACCTTCATGGGCGCGGCAGTGGTCGAGGGCATCGGCCGGCCCGAGTCGATGCCGGGGCCAGGCGTATGGCTTGCCGTGGCGCTGCTCTACACTGGCTTGGGCGTGACCGTCGTCGCGGTGCGCACGGCGTTCGAGAACCTCGTGTGGAACCACACGCTCGTTGAACGCCACCGCTTCGAGAGTCGGCTCCGCGCGCACCGCATGATCTGGATCTATGCCTCGAACATCCTCGGCATCGCCCTCACGCTGGGTCTCGGCGTGCCGTGGGCCCGCATCCGTCTGGCCCGCTACCGGGCCGACTCGCTCTCACTCATCCCGGGCGGCCCGCTCGTGAGCACGTCTCTCGAGGGCGGCCTCGACGCCGCCGCGACTGGCGCGGAACTGAGCGACGCGATGGACCTCGACTTCGGCCTATGACCAGCGAGGCTGCCACGTACCACGACGGACAGACCTCGAACGCGCGGCCCGTGCGCGTGCGGGTCGCAGACGGCCTGGTGCACATCGAGAGCGACGACCTGGCCACGGCGTTTCCCCTCGCGGCCGTGCGGCTCGAACCGCGTCTGGGCGACCTGCCGCGCCGGCTCGATCTGCCGGGCGGGGCGAGCTGCCTCGTGCCGCCCGACTTCGAGTTGCCCGTGCCCGGCGACGCGCCCGCGCGCATGGAACGCTGGGTGAACGAGCTCGAAGTGCGCTGGGCACCCGCCGTGGTGGCTGCGGTGGCGCTGCTGGTGCTTGTGTGGGGCAGCATCGTCTACGGCGTGCCCGCGGCAGCCAACGTCGTCGCGCACCGCATGAATCCAGCAGTGGAACGGCAGATGGGCGCCCAGGCGCTGGCCACCCTCGACCGGTTCGCGCTGCAGCCCTCGGTGTTGCCCGAGGCCCGTCGCCAGGTGCTCACCACGCGGTTTGCTGCGCTCGTCGGCGCGGCCGCGCCTGATGCGACCTACACGCTGCAGTTCCGGTCCAGTCCAGCTATCGGCCCCAATGCGTTTGCCCTGCCGGGCGGCACCGTCGTGCTGCTCGACGAACTCGAGAAGACGGCGCAACACGACGACGAGATCGTTGCCGTGCTCGCCCACGAAATTGGCCATCTCACCGGGCGTCACACGATGCGCCATGTGCTGCAGACCTCGGCCGCCGGCGTGCTCGTGGCGGCGGTGGTGGGTGATGTGCTGTCGCTGTCGTCGTACGCCGCGGCGCTGCCGGCGTTCCTGCTCGAGGCCCGCTACTCACGCGCCTTCGAGCTCGAAGCCGACCGCGTGGGCTTCACGCTGATGGATGCCACCGGCGTTGACCGCGCGCACTTCGTGCGCTTCCTGACGCGCATGGAGAAGGACCACGGCTCGGGCGTGCCAGGGTTCCTCTCCACGCATCCGCGCGCCGACGAGCGCCGCCGCGAGGCCGAGCGATAACTCGCTCTTGGCCCGAGAAGCTTTTCCCGAGCCCCGAGCCCCGACTACTCAGTCGGTGTTGATGTAGCGATAGAGCACGCGGATCAGGCGGTACGCCTCGGGCATGGCGTCGCGCTGGAACGACAGGCTGTCGGCCGTGGGACGCTCCATCTCGCGAAACGCGCTCATCACCTCGGGAATCGTGACGTCGCGGAACTGCATCGTCACCCGGTACGGTCCGCGGCGCACTGGCGCGGGCTTCTTCGCCGCCGCGACCGACTCACGCGCGCCCGCTTCGATCAGCCGTCGCGCTTCGGCCAGCGGCAGCAGCTCCACCGCGCGGGTGTTGATGGCGCGCTTCACGACCACACCGGTCACTCCCGGCACAATGGCCTTGGCTTCGCTGACGGCCGTGTCGTCGCCGGTGACGAGCGCGACGGCCACGCCGTACCATGCGGCCATCGCCGCGTTCATGCCGCCCTCGCCGACCGACACGCCGTTCAATTGCAGATCCCGCACCACGCCGGATCCGGTATGTGCAAACAGGCCGCGGTCGGCGCTGGCCTTGGCGTGATAGCCGACGAACAGCACGCTGTCGAACGACTCGTCGAGGCCTTCCATCATGCCGTGCCGCTTGAAACTGTGGCTGATCAAGCGCGCGCGCGGGTCGAGATCCTCGGGCAGCAGGTTGCGTTGACTGCCGTGCGAGTCGTTGACCAGCACCGAGGTTGCGCCGCCGGCAAACGCGCCGCGAATCGCGGCGTTGGCGTCTTCCGCCATCAGTTTGCGGGCGCGGGCATACTCAGGCTGCCCGGCCGACGTCTGGTCGTTGCCGTTGATGCCGCTGATGCCCTCCAGGTCGACCGAAATGTAGACCTTGCGTCCGCCCTGCGCCGACGGCACAGGTGCCACGAGCGCACAGATTCCCAGGAGCACGACCGACACGGCTGCAACGCGCATGAACCCCTCCGCCCGGGATTCTACTCGCGCACGAGGGGCTGGTGCGCGCGCGAATGCGTTTGTGGGTGCGGTGATGCAGGGCGCCCGGGACGTGTGGCTGGCCCTCGGCGGCGCGCCGGCAAGCGCGACCTGGCCCGTGCTACAGGCGCGGCGCGTCGAACGGCTGCAGCACGGCTTCCACGAACTCGGGTTCGGGCAGCCCGCCCATGATCTCGACCGTCTCGTTCACGATGGTCTTCGGCACGCCCGTCACGCGGTAGCGTCGCGAGAGGTCCATGAACTCCTGCGCGTCGACGGCGTCGGCCGTGATGTTGGGATTGGCATACGCCATCTTGTGTGCCAGGACGACCGCCCTGGGACAGTGCGGTCAAGTGGGCGTCGAGAAAACCTGTATGTGCAGGGGCTTGTCGACGGCCGCCAACGCGGCGATGGTCTCGGGTTCCAGTTCGAGGTTGCCCGTGCCGGCCAGCAGCACAGCCTCTATGAGCGAGACGAATTCGTAGCCGGTATTGGCGCCGTAGAAACGGATCCGTGTGTCGGCGCCGTCGGCCAGCACGACCAGCGCTGGCGCTTTGTCGACGCCGTATTTTGTGCGGTCGTCGGTGTCGAGCACGAAGTTCTTGTCGACGACTGCAATCTTGTCGTGCAGTGAGGCCACTTCGCCGGCCACCTGCACGGCGATGAGGCCGCTCTCGCTACCGCCAATCGTCTGAGTGAAGAGCACCAGATCGACCTGCTTCGAGATCGGCGCGAGGTGCTTCGTGATCGTTTGGCGATCCTGGTTGACCAATCCGACGCGGCTGGCTTCGTTCTCGTCAAGAAATTGAATCAGGTTCATTGTGGCTTTTGCTCCGAAAGAAATTTTTGCATGCAAACGCTATTTTCCACCCCGGCATATTGGCCGTAATTGGGGATGCGTTCATACCCGCTCCGTTGGTAGAGGCGAATCGCTTCCGGCTGTTTGAAGCCGGTCTCTAAAACACAACTTGTCATGCCCAATTCATGCGTCCAGGTTTCCAATTCCGTCAAAATCATTTCGGCAATGCGCTGGCCGCGAAACGCCGGCCGCACGAACA
>JANNEJ010000991.1:0-5525 GCA_031378585.1 Acidobacteriota bacterium
TGTGAGCTGGGCTTCACGATAAAAGAGCTCCAGCCGATCGGGCCGCGCGACCAGCTCGCTGGGCAGGATTTTGTGGGCTACCTGGCGGTGCATTTTGGCATGCTCGGCCAAGTAAACGACGCCCATCGCACCCGCGCCTAGCCGCTGCATGACGCGATAGTGCGAGACTCTTTGCTCGGCAAGCACGTCGGATGGAACGTCCTCGGCCATCGCGCATCCTCACTGGAGCAGCTGCTTCTAGGCTGCAGCGCCCTGACAGGGTCATTTCGTTTGATCGATGACTCGCCACACTTCGGTCCGTACGATCTCCCGCGCGGCCTGTGTCTGGCGCTGGAGCTCTGCCATGTCCTTACCGGGATTCGCCTTCCGAAGGTAATCCTGCATGGTGACGTTCAGGTCGTCCCACTTGCTGTAGGTGCTGATGGTCGCGAAGGAATAGGGGTCTTCAGTGCCCCCGAACCTCGTTTGCAACAAAGACCATGATTTGAGATTTCCATCCCGGACGCGCGCTTCGTGACTGGCCTTCCAGACGCCCCGTTCCAACGCGACGTAGTCGGGCTCTTTCCCCTGGGGCACCCTCATGTAGTTGACCACGACATAATCGCCCGTGCCCTGAATCGGACCTTGTTGCGTCCAGGCAACAGGCACGAACGTTCCCGCGAGAAACGCTGACGCCACAAGCACTCCAACGCCACAGTACCTGACCATCCGACACCTCCTTGGCGTCTCGCGCTCAGCCGCAGCGCAAGGTCACTGTGCGGCAAGCCCGGCTCTACTTCGTGATGGTCGTCAAGTGAGACGACACCACCTTTCACCCACACCTCGGCGGTTCGTCGCGAGCCATCGACCAAATGCCTGGTTCACGGCGCTTGAATGTCCGTGAACTGCACGCTGGCCAGCTTCCACTCGCCCTTCTGCTTCACCCATACCTGGATTCGGCGTGTGCTGCGGTTCTGGCCCTCGGCGCTCAGCTCGTCCTGGCGCCATGTGCGGATGGCGGTATCACCGAACATGCGGTACTTCTCGTCGCTGACCTTCGGCTTCGGAATCTTGACCGGGTTGCCCTGAATCGCCTTCATCCTCGACGCACGGGTATCCGTCGCCCCGGTGGCGTCGGTGAAAACTGTGTCTTCGAGCGTGAGGCGGCCATAAGTGTCCGCATCTCCCGCTGAGCTCGGGGCGACCCGCGCTTCCACGGCCTTCTGTAGCGCGGGATCGACTGCTTGCGCCGAGCCCGGCGCGGTCCATACCGCGAGTACGGTCGTCAGAATCATCGCCTGCGATCGGGATCGGGTCACGGTTTGTCTCCTGTCACTTCGGGGCATCGGGCCAGATCGTCGTGGAGATGGCGGCCACGGCCTTCCATGCGCCGCCACGGTTCATGAACACGCGCATCATCCGTTACCAGAACGTGAGCGCGAGGTGCCCTTCGACGGCCCGTACGTCCCGGTCAGTGGCGTAGGCGCAGAACGACATGACGCAGCTCGCGTTAGTGGCGCAGACCCGAGCTTGAGTCGCGATGGGGTAGGACTCGCCGCCGTGCCGCTCCGCGAGCGGGAAGACGAGGATGCGCGGCTCGGTCGGCCTCAGAGGACGCGAGGCCCACGTGCACGAGGCGGGCGGCAGATCGCGGGTCCTCGTCACCGCGTCCTCCCCGGCGGGCCGGAATCGAAGTACCAGATCGGCATCGCCAAACGACGAACCGCCCATCGATGCGCCGCCACGGCATGTCATCAGCGCCGTCGGTCCCTCGGGCGTCGGCCAACACGGCTGATCGGCGCGTATTCCGACCCACGCCGCGAACACGACCGCTGCGACGATTGGTGCGTGAGTTGACGCGGGAGTTCGCATGGTTCACCCCTACTGTCGCGTGGACGGCGGCGGCGGACTGGCGTGGCTCAGATCAGGACGCCGCCGCTGCCGCGACGGGGATCCTCGATGTGCTGTGGGTGCCACGTCATCGCGCCGCCTGCGTGGTGCTCGTGACCGGCGCGGCGGCGGCGAGGGCCATGGCGGCCCAGGCCGTGCCGGCCGTCGAGATGAACTGGTCGCGTCCGTACGGGAGTCCGCTTTCGAAGTAGGGCTGCAGCCAGATCGCTCGCGTCTTCACGTGCCAGGTGCCGTCGGCCGCCTGGGTCTTCAGCAGGTAGTCGACGCCCTTCCGGTACACCGGATCGGTCGCCGGCATCCGCCCGGCCAGATGCAGGGTAAAGAGAGCCTGGCCCGTGGCATAGGCGTCCGAGGTCGTGCTGGGCATCTGGCTCCAACCGCCGTCGGGCCGCTGCATGGCCACGAGCGCCTGCTCGGCCGACTGAGCGGATCCCGTATGGGCCATCCACAACGCACCAGCGGTCGCAAAGCACATGGCAAGGGACAGCCTCTTCGTTGTCGTCATTCATCTCTCCGTACCCGAGTAGAACCATCAAGGCTGATCGAGACGACGCCACGTGTCTGCGGTCCGCATTGTGACCGCGCCGGTTCTGGGCGCAGGGCGTGCGCTCACTACGCGGGCGTGGGTGCGGCTCGAGTGCGTCCGCGACTCACGGCGCCTGAATGTTCGTGAACTGCACGCTGGCCAGCTTCCACTCGCCTTTCTGCTTCACCCACACCTCGATCCAGCGTGTGCCGCGGTTCTGGCCCTCGGCGTTCGGCCCGTCCTGGCGCCACGTGCGGATCGCGGCGTCGCCGAACATGCGGTACTTCTCGTCGCTGACCTTGGGTTTCGGCGTCTTGATCGGGATGCCCTGAACTTCCTTGATCCTCGAGGCGCGGGTTTCCATCACGCCGCTGGCGTTGGTGATAATCGCGTCTTCGAGCATGAAGCGACCATAAGTTGCTCCATCGCCCGCGAAGCGCGCGGCGACCCGCGCTTCGGCGGCCTTCTGGAGCGCGGGATCGACCGACTGCGCCCAGCTCGGCGCCGTCCATGCCGCGAGCACGGTCGTCAGAATGATTGCGTGCCATCGGTATCGGGTCATGGGTCTCTCCTGTTACTTCGGAGCAGTCGGCCAGATGATCGTGGAGATTGCGGCCACCGCTTTCCATGCGCCGCCCCGATTCACCAACACCCGCATCATCCGGTCGGCGTTGCGCAGGTTTCGGTAGGTGACCACGGCGACATCGCCGTAGATTCGGACCCGCACCTCGTCGGCAACTGGGCTTGGCCGGGCTGTAGTGCCTGTTGCGACGGCGTCCTTCAAGAACGCCGGGCGCGCGCTGACCTGCCCGAATGCCGAGATGCGAACGAACTCGGGCGCGGTGTGGCCCTCGTAGCCTGCCACGTCACGCGCGCGGAAGGCTTCGTTGAGTGCGTCGTTGACCTTCAGGACTGCAGCTTCCGCCGGATTCCTGGCTGAGTACGGCGCACTTGTCACGTCGGCTTTCGGTGGCGTGGGCGGCAAGGCCGGCCTCACCCATACGGCCTGCGCCGCAACGACTTTCCAGGTGCCGCCCTCCTTCGCCCACACACGAAGGCCGCGGTCTGGATCGGTCTTCGACGGCACGTCAGCCGTGGCCGGCCGTGGTCCCTGCAGACCGGTGACCACGGCGGCACTCGGCGTTGCCACGATCACCTTTACGTCTTTCATGTAGTACGCGGCGTTCGGCTGCGCCGGCGGCGTGAAGCCAAGCGTGACGCGGCCCGGCGGGTTCACGTTGATGACGTCGGCACTGTAGAACTGCTCGCGCCCCTGCCCGGAGCGAGTCGCCGCCGCGCGCGCCTCTTCGCGCTGAAGGATCTGGTCCGACGTCGACTGCCCGTCCAAGGGAAGCGTCATCAACAACGCGACGATGCCGACGATTGACACTCTCGTCATGTGTGGTCTCCCTCTCGTCATCGAAGTGCGATCTGGGTGGTGGTGCCCCGTCATCGCGCCGCCTGCATGGTGCTCGTGACGGGCGCAGCCGCGGCAAGGGCCATGGCCGCCCAGGCCGTGCCGGCCGTGGAGATGAACTGGTCGCGTCCGTACGGGAATCCGCTTTCGAAGTAGGGCTGCAGCCAGATCGCTCGCGTCTTCACGTGCCAGGTGCCGTCGGCCGCCTGGGTCTTCAGCAGGTAGTCGACGCCCTTGCGGTATACCGGGTCGCTGGCTGGCATCCGTCCCGCCAGATGCAGCGCGAACAGCGCCTGGCCGGTGGCATAGGCATCCGAGATCGTGCTGGGCATCTGGCTCCACCCGCCGTCGGGCCGCTGCAACGCCACGAGCGCGCGCGCGGAGCGGCTGGCACTCTCAGACCCCTGGTTCGCCCAGGCGAGCGCCAGTGCGTGGAAGGCGCGGTCCTGCGTGGTCTGAGGCACGGCGCGTTCGAGCCAGGCCACGGCCCGGTCGATGGCCTGGCCCGTGACCGCTTCGGCGCCCGCAGGTGCGTAGTGTTTGAGGGCGTAGATGCAGACCGCCGCGGCCTGGAAGTCGCCGGCGTTCATCGGCGGCCGCCGGCTCTCGTTGGCCGACCAGTGCCCGGCGGGCGACTGCAGGGCCAGGATCGCGCGCACGGCGGCATCCGTGAAGAGGCTCTTCGGCACGCCGTTCATGCCGGAGTCCACCAGCTCCCACGCCGTGCTCGGCGCACTCACCACCCCGCTGAAGTCCATCAGGCGCTCGGGCGATGGCATCATCGATTGCGGCAACTGCGGAATCTCGTGCGGCGCACGCAACCCGCGGCTGCGCACGAAGCCCACCGCGGCCGAGGCCAGGTCTTGCGAGTGACACGAGTTGCACCCGCCGATGCGAATGAAGTTGTAGCTCTGCTTCTCGGCCATCGTGAGCGCCTGTTCCACGGCGTCGGGAATGGCACGCACGGTGCCCGTCGGGCCGTGCGAAGGCATCACTGACACGTCGCTCGATCGCATGCCGCCCAGCAGACGCGTGACCGCGGTGTCGCCCCGCTTGGCCGCCAAATCGCGCGCGGTCTCGTCGTAGTCGCCCACGAAGCTCGTGTCGGCGCCTTTGGCCAGCAGCATCTTCACGACGCCCTCGGGAATGGCGTCGGAGCTGGCCGCTAACAGCAACGGCGAGTACCCGCGCACGTTGCGGACGTTCACCTCGGCGCCGTGATCGAGCAGCATGCGCACAGCATCTTCGTTGCCCGCCGTGCTGGCGTTGCCGAGCGCGGTTTCGTTGCGCTTGGTCCGCGCGCGCGCATCGGCCCCGCGATCGAGCAGGAACTGCACGGCCTGCGGATTGCCGTCGCCAGCAGCCAGGATCAGTGCGGTTTCGCCGGCGCCGTTGCGAACATCGACCTGGGCCTTGGCCTCAACCAGGACACGCATCGTCTCGAGGTCGCCTCGCCCGGCAGCCGCCATCAACGGCGTGCGACCGACGGCGATGGCGATGTTCGGGTCTGCGCCGCTTGCCAGCAGCAGCTTCACGATGGCCAGGCCATTGCCCATCGAGGCCGCCTGGTAGAGCGGCGTGCGGCCTTCCACCTGCTTGGCGTTCACGTTGGCCCCACGAGACAGGAGCAGCCGCACCTTGGCCTCGTCGTGGATGGCCCAGTGCAGCGGCGTGGAACCGCGCCGGTTCTTT
>JANNEJ010001008.1:0-15637 GCA_031378585.1 Acidobacteriota bacterium
CAGCTGGAAACGAGCAAGGCCTTCGCCAAAGGCATCATGGAACGGCACGGCGTGCCGACAGCCGCATCTGTCGTGTGTGACACGGCCCTCGAGGCGATGTGCGCGCTCGAGTCCGGACAACTGGGATGGCCCGTGGTGGTGAAAGCGGATGGGCTCGCCGCGGGCAAGGGTGTAGTCATTGCCCCCGACCGCCCTTCTGCCGAAGCCGCCGTGCGCGCCGCCATGATCGACGATGTGTTCGGCGCCGCCGGCGCGCGTGTCGTGCTGGAAGAGTGCTTGACCGGCGAAGAGCTGTCGTACTTCGTCATCGCCACAGGCGAGCGCTTCGTGGCCTTCGGCTCCGCCCAAGATCACAAGCGTTTGCTTGACGGCGATCGCGGCCCCAATACGGGCGGGATGGGTGCGTTCGCGCCGAGCGTGCTGATGACCGACTCGCTCCGCGCGCGGATTGACGACGAGGTCGTGAGGCCGGTACTGGCGGGCATGGCGGCCGAAGGCACGCCCTTCGTGGGCTTCCTCTACTGCGGCCTGATGCTCACGGCCGACGGCCCCAAGGTCATCGAGTTCAATTGCCGCTTCGGCGATCCCGAAGCGCAGGTCGTGCTGCCGTTACTGGCCCAGCCGCTGGCCCCTCTGTTGCTTGCGGCCAGTACCAATGCCGCCCTTCCCACGCAAGCCGTATTCTCCACAGACGTCGCCGTTGGAGTGGTCTTGGCCTCTGCCGGCTACCCTAGCCATCCCGAGACCGGACAGGTCATTGGCGGCCTCGAACGAGCCGCCACGGAACACCCCGATGCGCTGCTCCACTTTGCCAGCGTCGCCGCGCGCGATGGCCAACTGGTGACGGCAGGTGGCCGTGTGTTGACCGTGGTCGGCCGGGCGGGCACCTACGCAGAGGCGATTCGATCGGCCTATGCCGCGGCTGACTGTATCCAGTTCGAAGGGCTGCAGCGCCGGTCCGATATCGGCGCCCGCGCGCTGTCACCGTCTCGTCGCCCATAGATAGGAGGCCCTCGTTTGCGTTCCCCGACTGGGTCAGCCCGGCGACGAGCCGACCGGCTGGGCGGATTCCGTGCTCTAAGACGGAGGGGGCGACGGCACCAGGACCTTCAGTGCGTCGTCGATGTGCGCCCTGAACGTCTCGGCGGCGTGACCTTCGGGCACTTCCACGTACGTCACGTCGGCCCGGGCTTCCTCGAGCGCGGTGCGCAACGTGCGGGCGCCCTTCACGTCGGTATCGTAGGTCGCGCCGAGCACGAAGAAGCGCACCCCGAACACCGCCCGCTGTCCCTGGGTCTGATTGGTGATGAGCGTGGCGGCCTGCGCGGAAGGCGCAATCGCGGCGCACAGCCCGAACACGCCGGGATATTCAACGGCCAGGTCAAGCGCGCCGTAGGCGCCGAGCGAACTCCCGAAGATCACTCGCTGGTCGGGGGCAGGAAAGGTGCGCAGCTTGCCGTCGACGAACGGGACGAGTTCGCTCGCGACAAACGCGCGCCAGGCGGGGCTGCGCGAGTACTCCTCTTGACGGCTGCCCGGCTCGACGAAGACCGCAATCACCGGCGGAATACGTTTGGCGGCGATCAGCCGGTCAAGCACCGACGGCACCGCCATCCAGTCAACGTAGTTGCCGCCGTCCAGGAAGTACACGGTCGGGTACAGGTCGCTTGACGCGTCGTATCCGGCGGGCACGTACGTCCAGGCCAGGCGCGAGCCCTTCAGAGCCCGGCTCGTCACCGTCTCTTCGGTGACGCGTCCGATCTGCGCCGGCGCCGGGTCGTCCACCTCGCGGTGGCTGGAGAAGAACGGCATTCGGATCTCGGAACGTGGACCCGTAAACGTGCGGACGATGCGGGGATTCCGCGGGTCGGTCGTGGCGTCCTTGTCGAAGAGAAACGTGTACTCGAGGCGGGCGTTCGCAAACGCCGTGCCTTCGAGATACGACCACGGCGTGCCGGCAACGCGCGTCGGGGTGCCGGCCTTTGCGTCGTAGCCCTGCGGCGTCATTGCCCAGGTGTTGAAGTCGCCGACGATTCGGGGCGTGCGCCCCGCCGCGTCGTCGCGCACGAAGAAAACCAGGCGCGAGTTCTGCTCCACGATCGGGTTGTCGCCCCGTGCTTCGAGGAACCGCTCGACGGCCGCCGACTTCGCGGCCGGGTCGGACACTCCGTCGAGCTGCCGAAGCAGCGTGCGCAGCGACTGCGGCTCAGTCCCGCATCCGCATGCGCAGAGCGCCACCACCGTCACTGCCGCGAGTCGGGTACCGAGCGCTAACGGCCAGCCCCTCATGCGAGTTCGGCGGCCAGTGCCTGAGCGGCACTCTGCGCGCGTCCGCCCTCGACGATGAGCTGCCCGCACGCCGCGCGGATATCTCGGCCCCGGCTCTTGCGCACCGACACGGTCACGTTCCGGTCGGCCAGGATGCGCGCAAACGCGTTCACGCGGTCATCAGATGGTCGCTCGAAGGGAATGCCTGGCGCGGCGTTGAGCGGAATCAGGTTCACCTTGGCCTTGACGCCGTCGAGCAGCTTGACCAACCGGCGGGCGTCGGCGGGCGTGTCGTTGACACCGTCAAGCAGCACATACTCAAAGGTGATGCGGCTCCGCTTTCGCACGGGGAAGCGTTTGCACGCGTCGATCACCGCGTGCAGACCGTATTTCTTGCTCGGCGGCACGAGGGCGGCGCGTTGCGCCTCGGTCGTGGCGTGGAGCGAGATCGCCAGATTGGGCATCAGCGGCTCGGTGGCCAGTTTGTCGATCATCGGCACGAGACCCACCGTGGACAGCGTCACCCGGCGAGGTGACACGGCCAGCCCATGTTCGTCGTTGAGAAGGGCCAGCGCCTGCATCGTGGCGTCGTAGTTGTGCAGCGGCTCGCCCATGCCCATGAGCACGATGTTGAACGGCGCGTCGAGCAACCCGGTGGCCGCGGCGAGCACGCGCACCTGTCCGGCGATCTCGCCTGCCGTCAGATGCCGCACCAGCCCCATCTTGCCGGTCAGGCAGAAGGCGCACCCCATGGCACAACCCACCTGCGTGGACACGCAGAATGTCTGCGCCGGGGTGTCCGGGATATAGACGCATTCGATCTGGCGGCGATCGGCCAGTGCCAACACGAGCTTCTGGGTGCCGTCTTCCGAATGCTCGTGACGCACGGTCGCCGGGGTGTCGATGCGGAACCGCTCGGACAGCTGAGCGCGCAAGCCGCGGCCGAGGTCGCTCATGCCGTCGAAGCTGGTCGCGCCGCGCTTCCAGACCCATTGAAAGATCTGACGCGCCCGGAACCGCGGTAATCCCTGCGACTCGATGAGGCGTTCGAGCGCGGGCAGCGTCAGCGCGGCGAGGTCGGTCGGGGACTGGGGTTCCACGGGATATCTCGCGCGCCGTCCTTGACGTGCGCCGGAACCTTCAGTGTAACATCGGCGCGCGCCCGCTTCGGCGCACGGATCCCCACGCTTGCGCGCCCCTGCATCGCGTGATATGCTTAGGGCTAATTCCTTCCTGGTCAACGAGTTACCGTCATCAAGCTGAAAAGTTTACCTGTCGCCGTGTCTGCTACCGCCATCCAACGGGAAGTCCTGCCGAATGGGCTTCGCCTGGTCACCGAACGCATGCCGCACGTGCGCTCGGTGAGCATCGGCGTCTGGCTCACGCGCGGCTCGCGCCACGAGCCTCAAGAGCACGAAGGCATCGCGCACTTTGTCGAGCACATGCTCTTCAAGGGCACCAGCACACGTTCGGCCGAAGACATCGCTCAGCAGGTCGATTCGATTGGCGGCCACCTCGACGCCTTTACCTCCAAGGAATACGCCGGCTACTTCATCAAGGTGCTTGACGAGCACCTGCCGCTTGCCGTGGACGTGCTGTCGGATCTCGTGACTTCGCCGACGTTCGATGCTGAAGAGATCGAGCGCGAGAAAAAAGTCGTGCTCGAAGAAATCAAGATGGTCGAGGACACTCCCGACGATCTCGTGCACGAGATCTTCGCCGCCTCGTTCTGGCCGGACCATCCCCTCGGGCGGCCGATCCTTGGTCAGCCGGGCACGGTGTCTGGGCTCGATCGCGACACCTTGCGCGCGTACTTCACCGATGCCTACGTCGCGGAGAACTTCATCGTCGCGGCGGTCGGCAACATCGAGCACGCGCGCGTGCGCGACCTGATCGAGCGGGCCTTCGCGAGCACTTCGCTGCAGGGATCGGCCATGCGCGGCGCGGCCCCGGGCACGGCGGCCGAGATCGTGTTGCGCAGCAAGGACCTCGAGCAGAGTCACGTCTGTTTCGGCGCTCCCGGCTTGGCCTACGGGGATCCGGACCGCTACGTCGCTCTGGCGCTCAACACGATGCTCGGCGGATCGATGAGTTCGCGCCTGTTCCAGAACGTGCGCGAGAAGCGCGGTCTTGCCTATTCCGTGTTCTCGAGCCTGAGCGCCTATCGCGATGCCGGGGTGGCCTCGATCTACGCCGGCTGCGCCAACGACGTGGTCTCCGAGCTCGTCGACGTCGTCGTGGGCGAGCTGCGCCGCCTGAAGGTCGAGGCGCTGGTACCCGGCGAACTGCAGCGGGCGAAGGATCATTTGAAGGGCAGCCTGATGTTGGGGCTCGAGAGCACCTCGAGCCGCATGTCCCATCTGGCGCGCCAGGACATCTACGGCGACGAGAGCGAGACGCTCGACAGCATGCTGTCCGCCATCGACGACGTGAGCGAGGAGGCCGTGATGCGCGTGGCCCATCACCTGTTATCTTCGGGCCCATTGGCCCTCACGGTGCTTGGCGGCGATCCTGAGTGCGCCGTGACGACGGAACAGTTGTCGTTGGCATGATCCAGCGGTACACCAACCCCGAGATGGGGCGCATCTGGACCGAGCAGCGGCGTTACGAGACGTGGCTCGAGGTGGAACTGGCGGCTGCCGATTCGATGGCCGCGGCTGGAATCGTGCCTGTCGAGGCTGCCGCCGAACTGCGAGCCAAGGCCCGCTTCGACCTCGCCCGTATCGACGAGATTGAGAAGATCACGCATCACGACGTGATCGCCTTCACCACGTCGGTTGCCGAACACGTGGGCCCGGCCGCGCGGTGGCTGCACTTCGGTCTCACGTCGTCCGACGTCGTCGACACGGCCCAGGCGCTGCAGATGGTCGAAGCCTGCAATCTCATCCTGCGGCTGGTCGAAGGCCTGCGCGCCGCGGTTCGGCAGCGCGCGATGGAGCATCGGCGCACGCCGATGATCGGCCGCACGCACGGCGTGCACGCCGAGCCCATGACGTTCGGCCTGAAGCTGGCGCTGTGGTACGACCAACTGGGGCGGGACCTGTCCCGGCTCGGCCGGGCGCGCGACATCATCAGAGTTGGACAGATTTCTGGCGCGGTGGGCACCTTCGCGCACCTCGACCCGTCGATTGAGGCTGATGTATGCGGCCGTCTGGGCCTCGAGCCCGCCGCTATCTCCACCCAGGTCATCCAGCGCGACCGGCACGCTGAGCTCATGGCGGCCATGGCCATCGCCGGCGCGTCGCTCGAGACGTTTGCTCTCGAAATTCGCGGTCTGCAGAAGACCGAGATTGGCGAAGTCGAGGAGCCATTTGCCAAGGGACAGAAGGGCTCGTCGGCCATGCCCCACAAGCGCAATCCGATCGGATGTGAGCAGATTGTCGGCTTGAGCCGGCTGCTGCGTGCCAACGCCATGGCCGCGTTCGAGAACGTGGCCCTGTGGCACGAGCGTGACATCTCGCATTCGTCGGTCGAGCGAGTGATCCTGCCCGACACCTTTATCGCCCTGGACCACATGCTTCGGCGGTTCACGCGCATCGTCAGCGGGATGGTGGTGTATCCGGACCGGATGCGCGACAATCTCGAAAGGTCGCGCGGAGTGGTTTTTTCGGGCCAGGTGCTGCTGGAGTTGGCCCGCAGAGGCATCTCGCGTGAACAGGCCTATGACTGGGTGCAGCGCAATGCCATGCGGGCGTTTCATGAACGCGCGGATTTTAAAGCCCTGCTCCTGGCTGACGCCGATGTCGCCGGCGTGTTAAGCACGGCCGAGATCGAGCGCGCGTTCGATCTCGACGAGCAGCTGAGAAACGTGGATGCGATCTTCGCGCGGGTGTTCGGTACGGCCACCGCGTAGAAAGACGGAACGACGATGCGAGCGCGTGTGTATGTGACCTTGAAGCCGTCGGTGTTCGATCCGCAGGGACGCGTCGTTGCCGACGCGCTGCAGACGCTCGGCTACGACGACGTGCGAGATGTACGGCAGGGCAAGTTCTTCGAGGTCGAGCTCGACGCCATCGATCGCGGCGTCGCCGAAGCCCGGGTAGCCGAGATGGCCGCCAAGCTGCTGGCGAACCCCGTGATCGAGAGCTATCGGGTCGAAGTGCTCTAGGGATCAGCGGTCAGGACTGTCGGCTGGCGGCTAGTGGGAGCAAGTGCACCGATGAAGTTTGCGGTCATCGTCTTTCCGGGATCGAATTCCGACCAGGACGCATTTCATGCGACCGGTGACGTGTTGGGCGAGCAAGCGGCGCTCGTCTGGCATAAGGACACCGACCTTGGTGGGGCGGATGCGGTTATCCTGCCCGGCGGATTCGCACATGGCGACTACCTCCGTACGGGCGCGATCGCGCGCTTCTCGCCGATCATGCCGGCCGTGAGCGCGTTTGCCGCGCGCGGTGGCCCGGTCCTGGGCATCTGCAACGGCTTCCAGGTGCTGCTCGAGGCGGGTCTGCTGCCGGGGGCGATGGTGCGCAACCGCGACATCAAGTTCATCTCCCGACTTGTGCCCATCCGCGTCGAGGCGACCGATACGCCCTTCACCCGCGCATGTGCCGCCGGACAGGTGCTGCGGATGCCTATCGCGCACGGCGAAGGCAACTATTTCGCGGATCCCGACGAGGTCGCTTCGCTAGAACGGAACCGCCAGGTCGTGTTCCGCTACGTCGACGATCAGGGCCACCCCTCGGCCGGCGCCAATCCCAACGGTTCGGTCAACGCAATCGCAGGTATCTGCAACACCGGGCGGAACGTCGTTGGCCTGATGCCACACCCCGAGCGGGCCTGTGAGCCCTGGATGGGCAGCGCCGACGGGCGTCTCGTGCTGCAGTCAGTAGTGACAGCCTACGCCGACGGTGTCGTCGCGCGACGCGCAGTGCTGATCCGGTGATGACGCCCAGCATGCCGCCTGCTCACACAGCTCCTTTGTCGGCCAGGCGCGCGAATGCTCAGCGCGCCACGGGCATGGCCATCTTGGGTTCGGCAATCGCGCTTTTCGTGCTGGCGTCGCTCACCTGGGCGGGCCTCGTGCCGCTCGGAGAGGGGACGCGCGGATGGGCGACGGCGGGCATCGCCGTTGCGGCCGTATTCGACGGCGTCATTGGACTCTATTTTCTGCGTGCGTCTTCCCAATCATGAACGAGATCGACCAGCAAGTCCTTCAGCGTCACGGCCTCACGGCGGGCGAGTACGCCCGCATCCAGGAGTTGCTCGCGCGCGACCCGAATCTGCTCGAGTTGGGGCTCTTCTCCGTGATGTGGTCGGAGCACTGCAGCTACAAGAGCTCGCGGGTGCACCTGCGGACGCTGCCGACCACGGGTCCGCGCGTTGTTCAGGGGCCTGGCGAGAATGCCGGCGCCGTCGATATCGGCGACGGACTTGCGGCCGTGTTCAAGATCGAATCCCACAACCACCCATCGTTCATTGAGCCCTATCAAGGCGCAGCCACTGGTGTGGGCGGCATCATTCGCGACATCTTCACCATGGGCGCGCGGCCCATCGCGCTGCTGAACGCCTTGCGCTTCGGGTCAATCGAAACGCCCCTGGCGCGGCGCATCTTCGAAGGAGTCGTGGCCGGTATCGGAGGCTACGGCAACAGCATTGGCATCCCGACCATCGGCGGCGAGATCGTATTTGACGAGGCCTACGCCGGCAACCCGCTCGTGAACGTGCTGTGCCTGGGCTTGGCCCGCCACGACGAGATCATCAAGGGGCAGGCGACCGGGGTTGGTAACCCCGTGTTCTATGTGGGCGCCAAGACCGGTCGCGACGGCATCCACGGCGCCACCATGGCGTCGGCTGAGTTCGATGAGTCTTCGGCCGAGAAGCGCCCGGCCGTGCAGGTTGGCGATCCCTTCATGGAGAAGCTCCTGATGGAAGCCTGTCTGGAGGTCATGAAGACCGACGCACTCGTAGGCATCCAGGATATGGGTGCGGCGGGCCTCACCTGTGCGACGTCCGAGATGAGTTCGCGCGGCGAGAGCGGCATGGACGTCGAGGTGTCGCTCGTGCCCCAGCGCGAGACCGGCATGACCCCCTACGAGATCATGCTGTCGGAGTCCCAGGAGCGCATGCTGCTCGTTGCGAAGGCTGGGCGGGAACGCGAAGTCGAAGACGTGTTCGAGAAGTGGGACCTGCACGCGGTGCGCGTCGGCCATGTGACCGGCACCGGCCGGGTGCGGCTATTTCATCACGGCACCCTCGTTGCGGATGTGCCCACGCGCGCACTGACCGACGAAGGCCCGGTGTACCAGCGCCCCATGGCTCGCCCGGCGTGGCAGTCCGAAGTGCAGCGGCTGGACCTGGCGGAGTTGCCGTCGCCCCCCTCGTCGCAGGCGGCGTTCGAAGCTTTGCTTGCGTCGCCCATCATCGCGAGCAAGCGCTGGGCCTATCAGCAGTTCGATCACTCGGTCGGCACCAACACCATCGCGCAACCTGGCACGACTGCGGGCGTCGTGCGGATCAAGGGCGCCACGCAGGGCATTGCCGTCTCGGTCGATGGCAATGGCCGGTTTTGCTTCCTTGACCCCTACCGCGGCGCCATGCTGGCCGTGGCCGAGTCTGCCCGCAACGTGGCCTGCGCCGGCGCCGAGCCGATTGGCGCGACCAACAACTTGAACTTCGGCAACCCTGAGCGGCCGGAGATCATGTGGCAGTTCGGCGAGGCCGTGCGCGGCATCGGCGATGCGTGCCGGGCGCTCGATGTGCCGATCACGGGCGGCAACGTCAGCCTTTACAATGAGACCGAAGGGCGGGCCATCTATCCCACGCCGGTCCTCGGGGTCGTCGGGTTGCTAGCCGATGCCTCATGCTCGGTCACGCGCACGTTCACCTCGTCGGGGGCCGCGGTGGTCCTGCTCGGCGACAGTCATGGAGAGCTCGGCGGATCCGAATATCTGGCTCGTCTGATGGGCCGGGTTCAGGGCGAACCGCCACAGCTCGATCTGCAGCGCGAACGCGCGCTGCAGCAGCTCGTTGTGTCACTCGTGCGGTCGAAGCTCGTGCAATCTGCTCACGACTGTTCTGACGGCGGGCTGGCGGTCACGCTGGCGGAATGCACGTTCGATACGGGCGGCATCGGCGTGGAGGCCAACGTCGAGGTGGTGCCTGGCCGGTTTGGCGCCTTCGGGGAGGCGGCCACGCTGTTTGGTGAGAGCGCATCGCGGGTGGTGGTTTCGGTGCCCGAGGGGTCGGTCGATGAGGTTGTGCGCGAGGCCGATCGGGCCGCCGTGCCGGCCCGTGTGATAGGCCGAACAGGTGGCGCAGAGATCCGCATCGCCGTCGCCGGGGTACCGGCGATCAGGATGGCGACGGCCGACGCCGAGCGAATATGGGCGACGGCGATTGGGCGGCACTTCAAGGGGACGGCGGGCACGGCATGACGCCGCGTTCGCGCAGCCGAATCGGGTAACGAATCGAGGACTCGCGCGATGTTCGACAAGTTTCGCGAAGAATGCGGTGTCTTCGGCATCTACGGCCATGCCGAGGCCGCAAAGATGGCCTACTTGGGGCTGTATGCATTACAGCATCGTGGGCAGGAGAGCGCTGGCATCGCCGTCTCCGATGGCGTGCGCGTACGCGCCGTCCGACAGATGGGTTACGTAGCCGACATCTTCACGCAGCCCGCGCTGGCCACACTACCGGGGCAGGTTGCGATCGGCCATACGCGTTACTCCACGGCTGGCGAGAGCACGGTCGCCAACGCGCAGCCACTGCTCATCGAGTGTGTGCATGGACAGGTCGGGATTTGCCACAACGGCAACATCGTCAATGCCCGAGAGATCCGCGATGAGCTGGTTCATCAGGGCTCCATTTTCCAGACCAACAGCGACACCGAGGTTGTGCTGCACCTATTCGCGCGTTCGCAAGCCGGTGGCGTCGACGACGCCCTGATCGAGTCGGTTGCGAAGCTGACGGGCGCGTTCTCCTTTGCGTTCATCACGAAGGACCGTTTGGTGGCGGCGCGCGATCCGCACGGTTTCCGTCCATTGGCCTTGGGGCGCCTCGGCGACGGGTGGGTGGTCTGCTCCGAGACGTGCGCGATGGATCTGGTTGGCGCGACCTTTGTGCGTGACGTCGAGCCAGGGGAAGTGCTGATCATCGGACCAGATGGGCTGCGGTCGGTCAAGCCGTTTCCACCAGCGCCGAGCGCGCATTGCATCTTCGAACACGTCTACTTCGCCAGACCCGACAGCGAGGTGTTCGGGAAGAGCGTCAGCGACGTGCGCACCAGCTTAGGCCGTCAGCTTGCGCGGGAAACCGGTGTGGCCGCCGACGTGGTCGTGCCCATCCCGGATTCTGGCGTGTGCGCGGCTATTGGCTACGCCGAAGAGGCCGGTGTGCCGATGCGATTCGGGTTGATTCGCAATCACTACGTGGGCCGCACGTTCATCGAGCCGGCGCAGTCGATCCGCCACTTCGGTGTGAAAGTGAAACTGAACCCGGTGCGCAGTCTGTTGAAGGGGCAGCGGGTGATTCTCATCGATGACTCGATCGTGCGAGGCACGACCAGCCGAAAGATCGTGAAGATGGTGCGCGCGGCCGGCGCGGCCGAGGTGCACGTGCGCATCAGCTGTCCGCCGACGATTTCGCCGTGCTTCTACGGCGTCGACACGCCTCAGCGCAGTGAGCTCATCGCGGCGACCCATTCGCTCGAAGAAATCCGCAAGTACCTCGAAGCCGACTCGGTGGCGTATTTGAGTCTTGACGGCCTGCTCAAGGCCGTCACTCCGGATGGCGGGCGCTACTGCACCTCGTGCTACACGGGTTGCTATCCTGTGGCGTTCCCGCGGGATCAGCAGGCCTACCTGCAGCTTGCGCTGAAGCTCGACACCAGGGGCGCAGCGCTGGCGCCGGTCGAGCCCGTCGCATGAGCGGCACGAGCTATAAAGCCGCCGGGGTCGACATCGACGCCGGCAACGAGACGGTGCGCCGCATCAAGTCGATCGCGCGCGGCACGTTTACGCCTGGAGTGCTGTCAGAGATTGGGTCGTTCGGCGGGCTGTTCTCCATGGGCGGCCTCTGGCGCGATCCGGTGCTCGTGTCGAGCGCCGATGGCGTGGGCACGAAGCTGAAGGTGGCGTTCATGGCTGGTGTGCACGACACGATCGGCCGCGATCTCGTGAACCATTGCGTGAACGACATCCTGGTTCAGGGGGCCACACCCCTGTTTTTTCTTGACTATCTGGCCACTGGACGTCTCTTGCCTGACGTCGCCGAGCAGATCGTCACAGGTCTGGCCTGTGCGTGTCGCGAGAATGGCTGCGCGCTGCTTGGTGGCGAAACGGCGGAGATGCCGGGGTTCTACGCCGACGGCGAATACGACCTTGCAGGCTTCATCGTCGGCGCCGTGGAGCGAGCGAAACTCATCGACGGACGGGGGCTGGTGCCGGGCGATGTGCTACTCGGTATGCCTTCAGTGGGACTGCACACCAACGGCTACTCTCTGGCCAGGCACATTGCTTTCACCTCGCTCGGACTGCAGATCGACAGCCACGTGCCCGAACTTGGCGAGACGGTGGGCGAGGCCTTTCTCAGGCCGCACCGGTCGTACCTGCACGCGGTCAAGCCACTGCTGGCGGCTGGCCTCGTGAAGGGTATGGCCCACATTACCGGCGGGGGCCTGACCGACAATTTGCCCAGGGTTCTTCCCAACGGCACCGCGGCCGAGGTGCGGCGTGGGTCGTGGCCAGTGTTGCCCTTGTTCGAGTGGCTCGGTCGTGCTGGCGGAGTGGCGCCGGACGACCAATACCGCGCCTTCAACATGGGCATCGGGCTTGTTGTCGCCGTGTCCGGAGGCGACGCGACGCACGCGGCAACGATGCTGCAACAGGCCGGCGAACAGGTGCATCACATCGGGAGGGTCGTGGCGGGTAGTCCTGGCGTCCTTTATGTCTGACCGCCCAGCTCCGCCGGCCGGGCGGCGGCTTGGCGTGCTCGTATCGGGCCGCGGCTCGAACCTGCAGGCGCTCATCGATGCGGTGCGGGAGGGCCGGTTGCAGGCCGCGATCGTGCTCGTCATTTCGAATGTGCCGGACGTGCCGGCGTTGTCGAAGGCTGTCTCCGCAGGCATTGAAACCCTGGTCGTGTCTCACCGAGGCTGGCCAAGCCGCGAAGCCTATGACGAGCACCTCGCCGCGATGCTTCTGGCGCGTCGTGTCGACGTTGTCTGTTTGGCGGGATTCATGCGACGCCTGAGCGCGAGGTTTCTCGAAGAGTTCACCGGCCCGGTGCTCAACGTCCATCCGTCGCTCTTGCCCGCCTTCCCGGGCGTTGACGCACCTGGGCAGGCTCTCGCTCACGGCGTGACGGTGGCCGGCTGCACCGTGCATCTCGTGACGCCTGAGCTCGACGCCGGCCCGATCGTGCGGCAGGCGGCCGTGCCCGTGCTGCAAGAGGATTCAGCCGATTCGCTCGCGGCTCGCATCCTCGTCGAAGAGCACCGGCTGCTGCCGGAGGCGGTGGCGCGCGTGCTGGCGGGCGGATGGCGTATCGACGGTCGACGATTCGTCGACCGTCTGACGCGCTAGATCTCAGCGGTGGTGCGCAGCGTGAGCACCGACACTTCCGCTGGGCAGTTGATTCGCACCGGGGCGACGACCGTACCGACGCCGCGGCTCACATAGAGCGTGCAATTACGCTCGCTGGCCTGCCCGGCCACGACCGGGAAGCGACGAGCGGCGATCGCCCCAAGTCCAGGCAGGACCACTTGGCCGCCATGCGTATGGCCCGCGAGCACGAGCTGAACATCGAGAGCCGCGGCTTCGGTCAGCCGCCGCGGATCGTGGGCCAGGAGGAGCGTGGTGGGGCCGCTCCCCTGCACGACCCTTGCGACGTCGCTTAGCCGACGTGTCCAATAGCGCACTCCGGCGATATCTACAGGCTCGCCTCGTACTGTGATCCGCGTGCGCTGATCGCGCAACACGGCGAAACCACGCCCGGCCAGGGCGGCGGGCACCACCCGATCGTCATCGTGATTCCCGAGCACGGCAAACGCCCCTGAGGGTGCGTTAGCGAGCGGCGCCAGCAGTTCGGCTACCGGGAGCGCCCGTCGGATGTTGGCATCCGTCACGTAGTCGCCGCCGAGCGCGACCAGGTCGGGACTGGCCTGCTGCAGCAACTCCACGGCCGCCCGGATGTCGGCGTCGGGCACCGTGTCGCTCGAATGCACGTCGGTAATGAGCCCGATCCGCAATCCATCCAGGGCCCGCGGGAGTCCCACCACCTGCAGATCGACGTGTTCCATGCGGATCTTGTGGCGTTCGTACGCGACGCCGTAGCCCACGCGACCCACAAACACTCCCACACTCGTGGCCACGAGGCCCTTCATTGCCGCCCGCCGAGTGAGACGCCAGGAACTGTTGGACATCGTGCCGCGCCGCCATAGTAGTCCACCGTCGCAGGTCGACGCCCGGTCGAGGCGATATAGTAATGCGCGTGAACGTCCTCGACGAGTTTCGTTGGCGTGGTCTGCTGTACGACCGCACGGAAGGCCTCGACCAGGTGTTGGCGACCGAGTCGGTCACCGCGTACATCGGATTCGATCCGACAGCTTCGAGCCTGCACGTGGGCTCGCTCCTGCCAATCATGGGTCTTGCGCGTCTGCAGCGTTTCGGCCACAAGCCTATTGCCTTGGTGGGTGGGGGCACGGGCCTGATTGGCGACCCGAGCGGCAAGGCGAACGAGCGCTCTCTGCTGACCGTGGAGCAAGTCGAGGCCAACGCCGAGGGAATCCACCGGCAGCTCGAGCGATTCCTCGACTTTGGTGCTTCCCAAAACCCGGCGCGGATGGTCAACAACGCCGACTGGCTGCGCTCCGTCTCGCTGCTCGAGTTCCTGCGCGATACCGGCAAGCACTTCACCGTGAACTACATGATGGCCAAGGACTCGGTGAAGCGCCGCCTCGACTCCGAGGACGGCCTATCGTTCACCGAATTCAGCTACCAATTGCTTCAGGCTTACGACTACCTCGTGCTGCACGACCGCTTCGGATGTCGGCTCCAGGCTGGAGGCAGCGATCAATGGGGCAACGTCGTCGCCGGCTGTGACCTGATTCGGCGGGTGCGGGGCGCCAAGGCGCATGGGCTGGTACTGCCGCTCGTGACAACCAGCGCGGGTACGAAGTTCGGCAAAACGGAAGCCGGCACGGTCTGGCTCGATCCTGCCCGGACATCGCCCTTCCGCTTCTACCAGTTCTGGATGAACAGCGATGATCGGGACGCAGTGCAATTCTTACGGTGGTTCACGTTTCTTTCACAGCAAGAGATCGAGGTAATCGGTCGAGCGCATGCATTGGCGCCCGAGAAGCGCGAGGCACAGCGTGAACTTGCTCGCGTACTGACCAGAACCGTGCATGGCGACGAAGCGCTCTCACGCGCCGAACGGGCGTCGGCGGTGCTTTTTGGCGGCAGACTCGCCGACGCGGACCCTGCGGACATTCTGATGGTGTTCGACGATGTGCCCTCGATTGACTTGTCGGCGTCGTCGTTCCTCGGCGACGGGCTGCTCGTGGCTGACGCTGCCGTCCGCGCGTCGCTCGTTCAATCCAAGGGCGAAGCCGTCAGGCTCATCAAGCAAGGTGGCTTGTACGTGAACGACCGTCGCGTCACAGAGGCGGAGAACCGAGTGACGAACGCTGATCTGATCGGCGGAGACGTGTTGGTACTTCGAAAAGGCCAGCGCGAGCGTCGCGTGATTCGGGTTGAACGCTGACCTTCACACTTCTGCACGAAATACGGCGTTGCCTCACGAGGAAGGGGTTGACAGCCCGCTTACCTGGTTATACGATTCTCCAGTTCGACACGTTGTCTCCGGTCTGAGACTGCGTGACCGCTCGACCCGCCTCCTCAGATATTTTCTGCAAGGGCGACGAACCTCGACATAAAAATATTCGTCCTCGATGGCGATAATTTTGTTGACGAAGCCGAAATCGGCGGGGTAAGATTGGAAGGTTCCCCTAAAGAGGGTCGTCGCAAGTGCGACGCTGGGGAGCGGCCGGAAACAGCGCATCACCTCGGTTCTTTGAAAACTAGATAGAACGTGCACACAAGTCCGTTGTTGCTCGAGCGAAAGCGAGAGCGACGGCGGAAACCAGCCCGTCAAAGTGACAGCCGACTCGCAAGGTCTGAGCGCAAGCAAAGGTCGATGCGAGTCATCACAAGACGTAACAAACAGAAGGGCCAACAAGCGCCTCTGGTTGAGAAGATGCCCGACGACAAGCCGCAAGGTGCGTCGAAGGACAATCACTTTAACTTGAGAGTTTGATCCTGGCTCAGAATCAACGCTGGCGGCGTGCCTAACACATGCAAGTCGAACGCGAAAGGGACTTCGGTCCTGAGTAGAGTGGCGAACGGGTGAGTAACGCGTGGGTGACCTA
>JANNEJ010001049.1:0-5084 GCA_031378585.1 Acidobacteriota bacterium
TGTGGGCGCGGCGCCAGTCGGGTTCACCGGCAGTCAGCAGGCGTCTCGCTATCGCTTCACGATTGTGGTCGGGGTCTCGTTTGCCGACGTCAAGCAGCAGAAGACGCTGTGGGAGAACCCGGCCCTGAACTTCAGTGACGAGTACGAACTCGCCAGTGCCGGGAGCATTGCTCTGGGCACCGGGGCGATCGATCAGGAACGCGCGGCGATTGACCGTCTCTCAACCGATTTCGCGCGTTCGGTCGTGAGCGCCATCCTGGAAGCGTTCTGATGACGCCGGCCCAGGTGCGCGCCGCCATCGCCGCCGGGACTCCCGGGCCGATCTATCTGCTCGAGAGCGACGACGTGCCTTCCCGCCTGGAGCTGTCGCACGCATTTCTCGGGCTCATCGAAGCGGGTCTCGAAGCGTTCAACACGGCGTCATTCCACGGCCGAGACGCGGCCAACGCCGGTGACCGCGACTCGATGCTCTCGGCGATCGTGAGCTCCGCGCGCACGTTACCCATGATGGCGCCACGACGGGTGCTGCTCGTGCACGACGCCGAAGTACTGCTGGCCCCGAAGCGGGCGAAGGACGATGAACCGGCGGAGGCCTCGCCGTTAGGGACTGGCAAGCGGCGCGCCCGCGTCACGACGCCCGCCGAGGACTTCGAGGCCTATGTCGAGCGTCCTGAGCCCATGACCACGCTCGTGCTCGACGCGGCGTCACTCGACCGCAACCGCCGCATCACCAAGTTGTTGATGAAGCACGCGCTGGTTGTGGATTGCGGGACGCTCGACACGCCCGCCGACGCGGCCCGCTGGATCAAGGCGCGGCTCGACCGGGACGAGATGACCATGGACGGAGCAGCCCTCAACGCGCTGCTCGAGGCCGCGGGTCTGCGGCTCCCCCGGATCCGGAGTGCGATCGAGACGCTGGTGCTCTATGCGGCCGGCGAGAGCGCGATCACGGCCGCGCACGTGCGTGAAGTGGTGATTCCGGTGGAGGAGCCGGGCGAGGATTTCGCGCTTGGGAAGGCGATCTGGAATGGCAATGCGGCTGCCGCGCTGCGCGAAGTCGACGCGCAGTTTGAAGCAGGCGCGATGGCGCCGATGATTCTGGGACAGATCCGGGCGGCCGTGGTCCGTCTGCGCCCGGATGCCCGTGCGCGCCAGGCGCTGAGGACGGTACTCGAGACCGACCTGGCCATCAAGTCGTCGCAAGGAGAGCCGCGATTCGTGCTCGAACGGCTCGTGGTGGAAATGTGCGGAGGAGGGCCGGCAGGCGCCCCCTCGGTCAGGCGGTCTTGGGCTTGAGCTTGGCGACGATTCGCGACTTGTAGCGGCCGGCCGTGTTCCGGTGGATGATGCCCTTGCCGGCCATCTTGTCGACCAGCGACGTCGTGGCGCCGAGCAGGGCCTGAGCCTCGTCGATCTTCCCGGCGCTCAGAGCTGCCCTGATGCCCTTGAGACCAGTGCGCAGGGTCGACCGAAGATCGCGGTTGCGCGCGCGGCGCTGAACGTTCTGACGGTGGGCCTTGAGGGCCGAGGGATTTCGCTTCGCCACGTGTACGAACCTCTAGAGCGCTAGACGCGCCAAAAGACGAAGAATACCACAGCTGCGCGCTTGCTGTCGCCTCTCTTAGGGGGCCTTGGCGGGGAACTGGGGGCGGTCGGAGTAGCGGGTCACAGCGCGCCCATCCACGACCTCCACCCACTGGTAGATGCGGGTGGCCGGGCGGGCTGGGCCGCCGGTGCTGTTCTTGGTGATCTTCTTCACGTAGTCGCGGGTTTCCTGATACGGGGGCACTCGCTGTCCGTACTTGTCCACGGCGCCTGGCCCGGCGTTGTAGGCCGCCAGGGCGAGCTCCACCTTCTGGTCGTAGCGGGAGAGCAACTGCTTCAAGTACTTGATGCCCCCGCCGATGTTCTGGGCCGGGTCGAAAGGATTGACCACGCCCAGCGCTGAGGCGGTGGCCGGCATCAACTGCATCAAGCCCATGGCTCCCTTGGGCGACACGGCCCTGGGGTTGAACGCGGATTCGACCTGGATGACCGCGCGCACCAGATCGGCGCTCACGCCCTCGGCCGTGGCACGCTCGTCGATAATCGGGTCGAATCGCGCGGATTTCCCATCGGGTGGGCGAGTCACTTTAACGCCCGTTGCCCTGGGCACGGCAAACGTCTGGACCTCGCCGCCGTCGGTGCGCGCCTGGTCCGACAGCACCATCTGGCCCGCCGCGTCTCGCCACACGTAGATCTGCGCCTCGGCCGTTGCCCCGTTCAGGCACGCCAATGTGAGAGCGAGCAGCGTCAGACGCACGGCGGTCACGGGCCTCCTGGGCGAGGAGCGCGGCCGTCACGGCCACCCGCGAGACACCTCCCCTCAGGACTATCGTGCGGACGTGCCGCGACCGTTAGGTCCGCAGCAGGGATTCGATGTAGGTCCGCGCCGTCGCGAGCAGTTCCGGGATTCTCGCGGCATCCTTGCCGCCGGCCTCGGCGAAGTCGGGCCGGCCGCCCCCCCCCCCTCCCACGATGGGAGCCAGATGCTTCACGAGCCCACCAGCGGCCGCCTTCACGGCGGCGCCGGGCGTGACCGACGCCACCATCGCCACGCGTCCGTCGGGCGTTTCCCCAGCGAGGAACACCACGCCGTCGGCCAGCGTCGACTTCGTGCGGTCGGCCAGCGCGCGCAGTCCCTCGCGGTCGAGCTGGTCGACGCGGCGGACGACGACGATGAATGGGCCAACCGTCAGGTGGTCGTCGCCGGCATCGCCACCTGTCCCGGCACTGCCCATGGCCGCGCTGGTCTTCAGTTCGCGGATGTCCTTCTGCGCCTTGGACAACTGGGCGGCCTGCTGTTCGATCTTCGCGACGAGCTGGCTGGCCGGCACGTTGGCGGCCGCGCAGGCTCGCTGCAGGTCGTTGAACGCCCCGCGCACGTGCGCCAATGCGGCCGGGCCGGTCAACGCCTCCACGCGGCGCACGCCGGCGGCCACGCCGGATTCCTCGGTGATGACTACCAATCCGAGGTCGCCGGTTGCCCGAACGTGCGTGCCGCCGCACAGTTCCGTGCTGAAGCGCCCGTCACCGACGGCGACGACTCGCACGCGGTCGCCGTACTTCTCACCAAAGAGGGCCGTGGCGCCCTCGGCGATCGCCTGACGCGTGTCCTTCAAGGAGGTGTGCACCGGCTCGTTGGCGACCACCGCCTGGTTCACGATCTGCTCGATCCGTTCTCGGTCAGCCGCGCTCACGGGCGCAGAGTGCACGAAGTCGAAGCGGAGCCGTTCGGGCGATACCAGTGATCCCGCCTGCTTGACATGCGGGCCGAGCGTCTGGCGCAACGCGGCGTGCAGCAGATGGGTCCCCGTATGGTTGCGCCGGATGGCCGTGCGCCGCTCGCGATCGACCACCGGCGTCACGACGACGCCCGCGCGCAAGGGCTCGGCGACGTGCGTCACACGGTGGCCGCGAGGCAACCCGGCGCCGAGCCGCACGACGTCGACGACCGGTGTCGACGCGCCGGTGGCACCAACCAGTGCCCCAGTGTCTGACACCTGCCCACCCGATTCCACATAGAACGGAGTGGTCGAGAGCACCACCACGCCCGAGGCCCCGGCCTCGAGCTCGAGTACCACGTCAAGACGCTCGTTGAGCACCGCGTGAACGACCGAGGGCTCACCAGACTCCTGGTCGTAGCCGGTGAACCCATCGGTGAACGCCGACAGCGTCCCGCGAGTGACGTCTGACACGTCTGCCTTCGTGCCGCTGCCGAAGGCGCTTCCTTTGCGAGCGTGCTCCTGCTCCTGCTGCAGCTTGGCCTCGAACCCCGCGGCGTCGAAGCCGAGGCCGGCGCTCGCGGCGAGATCCTCCACGAAGTCGCGTGGCATCCCGTAGCTCTCATACAGCATGAACGCCTTGTCGCCGGGAAAGATCCCCGAGGTGCGGCACTGCTCGATGACGTGTTCCGCCTTGGCAATGCCAGGGCCCGAGAGGACAGCCTCGAAGCGGTCTTCCTCGCTGTGCACGATCTGCACGACGGCATCCCGACCGGCGACCAGTTCCGGATAGGCGCCACCCATCTCGGCCACGAGCCCGTCGACCAGCGTGTGAAGAAACGCGCGCTCGAGCCCCAGTTTGCGACCGTGACGCATGGCGCGCCGCATGATCTTGCGCAGCACGTAGCCGCGCCATTCGTTCGAGGGCACGACGCCGTCGGCAATCAGGAACGTCATGGCCCGTAGGTGATCGGCGATGACGCGCATCGACACGTCGGGGGGCTCCATCGTGCCGCCATGCCGGCGGTGAGCGAGGGCGCCAATGGCATCGAGGATGGGCGTGAACAGGGCGGTGTCGTAGTTGGACGTCGAGCCGGCGAGCACGGCGGCGATGCGTTCCAGGCCCATCCCGGTGTCGATCGAGCGGGCGGGAAGTGCCCGTAGCACGCTCTGGGCGCTGCGATCGAATTCCATGAACACGTTGTTCCAGATCTCAACGAAGCGGTCGCTGCCCGACGTGATGTCGGTCATGAAGTCGCCAGTACCGGGGACGCCGGGACCGCGGTCCACGTAGATCTCGGAACAGCGCCCGCAGGGCCCCGTGTCGCCCATTGACCAGAAGTTGTCGGCTGCGCCCAACTCGCCGATGTGCGCGGCGGGCACGAAGTCGCGCCAGCGCGCAAACGCGTCGTCGTCGCGGGGGATGCCGTCTTCGCCCTTGAAGATCGTCACGCGCAGCCGCGACGGGTCCAGGCCCCACTCGTCGGTGAGCAGGGTCCACGCGAGGGCGATTGCGTCCTGCTTGAAGTAGTCGCCGAACGAGAAATTGCCGAGCATCTCAAAGAAGGTGTGGTGGCGCACCGACGGGCCGACGTTCTCGAGGTCGTTGTGCTTGCCGCTGACCCGCATGCACTTCTGGGACGTCGCCGCGCGCGTGTAGTCGCGTGACTCGCGGCCCAGAAAGACGTCCTTGAACTGGTTCATGCCAGCGTTTGTGAAGAGCAACGTCGGGTCGTGGTGCGTAACGAGCGGCGCGCTGGCCACGGCGCGTTGGCCGTTGGCGGAAAAGTCGGCAAGAAACGACCGGCGGATCTCGTTCGG
>JANNEJ010001058.1:0-1786 GCA_031378585.1 Acidobacteriota bacterium
CGGAGAACTTGGTCTTGATGGACAACTTCGCCGAGGCGAGCTCCATGGCGCGCCGCGCGTCGGCCTCGCTCACGCCCTCCATCTCGAACAGAATCTTCCCGGGACGCACGACCGCGACCCAGCCCTCGGGCGCGCCCTTGCCTTTACCCATTCGGGTTTCAAGTGGCTTCTTGGTAACCGGCTTGTCGGGGAACACCCGCACCCAGATCTTGCCGCCGCGCTTGATGAACCTGGTCATCGCCACGCGCGCCGCCTCGATCTGCCGGTCCGTCATCCAGCAGGGCTCCATCGCTCGGAGCCCGTAGTCGCCGAACGACACGTCCGAACCGCGCCACGCCTTGCCGCACATGCGGCCGCGCTGCTGCTTTCGGTACTTGACCTTCTTCGGCATCAACATCGTCGTTACTCGCTATCCTCGAGCGCCCGCGGCCCGGCGCGGACGGTCGCGATATTCCTCTTCGCGGCCAACACGCGGGGTGAGCCGCTCGCCCTTATACATCCAGACCTTGACGCCGATTTGCCCGTAGGTCGTGTGCGCTTCGGCGAAGCCGAAGTCCACGTCGGCGCGTAGCGTCTGCAGGGGCAGTTGTCCGTGCAGATACCACTCTGAGCGGGCGATTTCAGCACCGTTGAGACGGCCCGACACCCGCACCTTGATGCCCCGGGCGCCGAAGCGCAGCGCGGATTCGACCGCCTTGCGCATTGCCCGGCGGAATGCGACGCGCTTCTCGAGCTGCATCGCGACCGACTCGGCCACGAGCTGTGCGTCGAGCTCGGGCTTCTGAATTTCCTGGATGTTGATGAAGACCTCGCGCTTCGTGCGCTTCGTGATCTCTTGTTTGAGCTTGTCGACCTCGGTTCCCTTGCGCCCGATGATGATGCCCGGCCGCGAGGTATGGATGTCGATTTTCAGTTTGTTGGCGGCCCGCTCGATCTCAATCTTGGCGACGCCGGCATGCTGGAACCGCTTCTTGAGGTCCGCCTTCAGTGCCAGATCCTCGTGGAGCAGGTCGGCGTAGTCCTTGTCGGCGAACCAGCGCGACTTCCACGTTTTGTTGAACCCGAGCCGGAACCCGTACGGGTGAACTTTCTGACCCACTGCGATCTCCTCGTAACTACTCGGCCGCCGCGGCCGTCTTGACGCGGGCTCGCCGCGCCGGGGTCTTCGTCTCGCCCTCGCCGACCGCCGCAATTTTCTGCGGACGCTCGGTCACTTCCACGGTGAGATGCGCCGTGCGCTTCACCACGCGGAACGCCCGGCCCATCGGAGCGGGACGCACCCGCTTCTGCGAGGGGCCTTGGTTGGCAAAAGCCGCCGAGACGAACAACCGCTCGACATCGCCGCCAAATCCTTCACGGAGCCGCGCGTTGGCTACCGCCGAGCGCAGGACCTTCGCCACGTCGCGCGCCACGGTTTTCTTGGCGAACTGCAGCACCGCGAGCGCGCGGTTCACGTCCTTGCCGCGAATCAAATCGCACACGAGCCCGGCCTTCTGGGCCGACGTGCGCACGTATTTCGCCGTTGCCTCCGACCGCACCATGTCAGGACTTCCCTCCTGCCGCCGGCGACGACGAGGCCGTCTTGTCGGGTTTGGCGGCATGGCCCTTGAACTGCCGCGTGGGCGAGAACTCGCCAAGCTTGTGCCCGACCATGTTCTCGGTGAGATAGACCGGCACGAACTTGCGTCCGTTGTGCACGGCCAGCGTGTGCCCCACCATTTCGGGGATCACGGTGGACCGTCGCGACCAGGTCTTCACCACTCTCTTTTCGCCGGCACGGTTCATG
>JANNEJ010000050.1:0-7134 GCA_031378585.1 Acidobacteriota bacterium
TCTTGATGTAGTTCTCGAACACGAGCTCCTGACCTGGCTTCACGCTGACTTCATTGATTTGCTGGAACTTGGCCTGCGCAAACGCCACCTGCGCCGACAGCAGCACGAACGTCCCGACCAGACACATCACACGGTGCTTCATACACTCTCCTCATTGACCGCTGGCACCTGACCTGGAACCGCGATGGGATACCCGGGCAGCGATCTGGTAGCGCGGATTATGGCGGTCCGCGGGCCGGGAAATTCTAGGGAAGTTCTAGGATTTCCCTAGGAGCCCGACTACCGGAACTTCACCAGTGTGGCATCGGCGACGAGGGCCTGGGCCATCGGCGTGCCCCGTTCCTTCACGTCGATGGGATGGATGGCGTTGACATACGTATAGAGGAACCCGCCCGTTTGCGAAGAGGCTGAAGCTACGGCATCAGCAACACGAGTCGCGGGTAGATCAGGTTTTCGTTGGCCACGCGGCCGCGATTCAGATCCCAGAGTTCGCGCCAGCGGTTGGAGTCACTGAGCTGCGACTGGGCAATCTTGCTCAGCGTGTCGCCGACCTTCACGGTGTAGGTTTTGCGCCCGGCCACCGGGCGGGTGAACACGTCCGACACCGTCGACAGGTTCTCGCGCATCAGGTCGGCGTACTGCGGCGTGGCGCGGAAGCGGTCGATCACCTGATTGATCTCGTAGACCAGATCGAAGTTGCCAGCCGGGATGCCGACGGCATACTTCGACTGGTTCAGGTTGTATTGCACGATGGTCGTGCGCGGATGCGCTTTGATCTCTTCGGCGGCGAAGGGATAGTCGTAGATGAGCGCGTCGGCCTGATCGCGCTCCACCGCTTCGAACCAGCCGTCGTCGCCCGAGAACTTGCTGATGCGCGCGTTCGGGATGTTCTGCTGCACCCAGCGTTCGGCCGCCGGATCGTCGTAGATGGCGATGCGCTTGCCGGCCAGGTCGCGCGACGAGCGGTAGGTGCCGGCCATGCCCTCAGGCACGATCAGGCACAGGCCGAAGTCGAGGTAGCCGTTGGACCACACCACGCCGTCCACCGACGGGTCGGGCACGTAGCCGCCCATGATGATGTCGATGTCGCCGGCCCGCAGCCGGGCGGGCAGGTCTTCGTAGTCGGCCTCCACGATCTGCACGCGCTTGGCGCCCAGGCCGTCGGCGATGAGCCCGGCCAGGCGGAAGTCGAAGCCGTCGTCCTGCTTCCGCGCGTTGATGAAGCGCATGGGCGGCGCATCGGGCTCCATGCCCACGCGCAGCACGCCGGTCTGGCGCACCGAGGCCAGCACGCCCTTGCGCTCGGCCGCGGGTGCCGCAGCCGGCGCGGTGGACGGCGCCGGCGTGGCCGCCGGAGCGTTCGTGGCCGTGCGGCTCCCGGGCGCGCTGCCAGGCACGCTCCCGCGATAGGTCCACCCGGCATACCCGAGTACGCCGAGGCCAACCAGAAACAACAGCACCTTGCCCGCGGGAGTCAGACGCATACGTCCTCCGATGAATGTCGTGCGAACGCGCAGCGGCGCGTCCGTCGTGCTCCGTCAGCGCACCCGGTCAGCCGAGCCGCACCAGATCGCGTCTCGAGAACAGCCGCGCCGCCTTGGCCGAGCCGCTCACCGCCGCCATCACCGCCTTGGCGGCATCCGCACCGGTCTGCGCGCCGCCATTCATGTACCCCTGGAAATCGTAACTGCAGTGCTCGCCGGCGAAGAAGAGATTGCCTACCGGCAGCCCCTCGGCTCCGGCGATGGTCGTCCACTGGCCCGGCTTGTAGCACGCATACGCGCCCTTGGTCCATGGATACGTGGGCCAGTGAAAGCGCGACACCTTGCCGTTGCGCTCGCGCACGGTGCCGGGATACGCGCGCTCGATGCCGCGCAGCAGGCGCGCGGCCACCTCTTCGGCCGGCCCCTGGCCGGCCTCGTGCGCGAGCTTGCCGCCCGAATACAACGTAAGGCCGCCTTCAGCGCCCGCCTGCAGGTAGCTGTTGGCCCAGGCGAGCTGGAACGACTCGTCCGAGTAGACATTGCCGGCGTAGCCGCGCTTCTCCCACGGCCGGCTCTTGAAGCCCACCATCACCTTGGCGTTGGCGCCGTAGCCGAGTTCGGCAATGGCCTTCCGCTTGAGCGGGGGCAGGTCGACGTCGATCTTCACCTCGCGCAGCATCGAGAACGGAATCGTCATGATGACGATGTCGGCGTCTTCGTCCACGGCGCGGCCGCCGGTCTGGAACGTGAGCGTGAAGCCGCGGCCCTTGCTCTTGATCGCTTCGAGCTTGTGGAGCATCTGAATCTGCGGCTGCACGCGCTTGGCCAGTTCGTCGGTCACGCGCTGGTTGCCGCCGCGCACCTTGTAGCGCTCGTCGCTCTCGCCGAGCACCGTGCACGCGCTCGTGTCGGTGAGGTCGCCGGTGCCAATCAGGAACAGGAAGTTGAGCGCCGACTGCTCGCCGAGCTCGAGGCCGTACTCGGTGACGTAGGCCGCTTCCAGCATCTCGCGCATCCAGCCGGTGGCGCCGATGGCGGTGAAGTACTCGTCGAGCGACTGCGTGTCGAACGCTGAGCCGCCGCCCTCGGTCTCCCAGTTCACCACCTCGCCCATCGAGTCGTAGTCGGCGGCGATCTTCTTGGCAATAGGCACAAACGCCGCGGCCGCCTGCGCCTGCGTGTAGTGGCGGCCGTTGATGAAGTAGGTTTCGGGCTTGAGCTTCTCGGCGCCGGCGCCAATCGTGTCAACCCGTTCGAGACCGAACTCGGTCATGAGCGCGAGCATCTCAATGTGGCCGGTGTCGATGAACTCGCCGCCGAGTTCGGTCGTGAGGCCTGCGCCCAGCAGATCGGTGGCCGAGAACATGCGGCCGCCCGTGCGGTTGGCGCCCTCGAAGACCTTGCACGTGAGTCCCGCCTTCTGCAGCTTGTAGGCGGCATTCAGCCCCGCCACGCCTGCGCCCACGATCGCGATCTTTGGCGCGCCGGAGCCCACCGGCGGGGCGGGCGCCGGCCCGGTTGTGGTGGGTACCGGTGGCGCCGGCGCCGGAGCCGTGCCGCCGCAGCCGGCCGCCAGCGTGAGGGCCGACACCGCGGCCGAGTCGCGCAGGAAGCGGCGGCGCGAGTAGGCCATCTCGACCAGCTCGTCGAGCGGCGGCGTGTGCGGTCCGCCTCGCGCGGACAAGGCCGCCAGACGGAACGCGCGCCGCAGAGAGTTCACCAGGGGAGTGCGGGCCACATCAACCTCCGTTCAAGACTTCACGAGCGCGCGCAGCTCACTGAGCCGCGCCACCAGGTCGTTCCGATCCATGTTCCGATAGAGTTCCGGCAGCACTTCACGCGACGTGCACTCCTGCACCGCCGCCAGAATCTGCAACTCGCGTTCGAGCTGGCTGGTGGCCGGGATGAAGTCGTCGAACGCGTGGCGCAGCACCGCGATTGACGCCACCAGCTGGCCCTGCTCGTCGACCTCGGCCGAGAGCAGCGCCCGCGCCAGAATGGCCTCGATGTCGGCGCCCGAGAGCCCGGTGGGGTCGTCGGTAACCTGGGCGATGGCCGTGGCCTCGGTGCGCACGCCGCTCTTCTTCAGCATCAGGCGGAAGAGCGTGTCGTGCTCTTCCGCGGTCTGTGGATAGAAGAGTGCCAGGTGTTCTTCCGCGCGGCCCTGCCGCTTCAGGTCGACCGGCAGCAGATCGGGACGCGAGGTGATCAGAAACCACACGATCTTGCCGCGGTACTCGGTGTTGCCCATGAACGAGGCGAGCGCCGCGAACACGCGATTCGAGGTGCCCGAATCGCCCTGCTGATTGCGATCGCCCAGAAACGCATCGGCCTCGTCGATGATCACGCCCACCGGCCACATAGCGTGCAGCACGCTCAGGATCTTCTCGAGGTTGCCTTCGGTGACGCCCTGCCACTGCGACCGGAAGTTCATGAACTTCACGCACGGGAAGCCGATTTCGCCAGTGAAGCAGTTGACCAGGAAGGTCTTGGCGGATCCCACTGGGCCGGCAATCAGGTAGCCCATCGGCACGCCCTTGAGCCGGCCAGCCAGAATCGCCTGCGACGCGCGCCGCAGCCGGGCCTTCACGCCGTCGTGGCCCGCCACCATGTCGAGATTGACACTCGACTCCACGTACTCGAGCAGGCCGTAGCACTCGGCCTCGATCACCGACTTCTTCTGCTCGCGCAGCGCCGTCACGTCGAGGCGCGCGCCGTGTTCGTCAACCGACGCCAGAATCTGCCGGATCTGGATGCGCGTGAGGCCCGAGGTCATCTGCGCCAGCCGCGCCACCGGCAGATCGGACCTGGTGCGATACCACTCGGCATCGCGCAGGCTCTCCAGGAACTGGAACCGCTCGGCTTCGTCCGGCCGCGTGACCTCGACCTCGATGGTCTGGGGCGAGCGCACGACGCGCGCGCTCACGTCGGCCAGGTTCTCGGTGACGAGCACGATCGTGATGTTGGCGGCCAGCAGCGCCGGGTCGGTGGCCCACTTCTGGATGTAGACGCGCACGGCGCGGTCGTCGGCGCTGGCCTCGCCAGCCGATTCGGGCACGAGCGTTTCGGCGTAGGGCAGCAGCACGGCGACACCGAGTCGCTTCGGTCCATGCACGACCTGCTTGAGAAACGCGTCGAGCAGGGCGCAGAAGGCCACGGGCTCGCGCGGCAGGGCCTGCGCGAACGAGGTGCCGTGCACCGCATCCACGACCGACACGCTCGCGCTGAAATGCGCGTGCGATTCGCGCGTGTGGAACACGGCGCCGTTGGCGCGCTGGTACTCGATCACGACATCGCGCTGGCCGAAGATCCATTCAGCGAGAAACGGCGTGAGGGGCAGGAAGGTCGGGGCGGCGGCGCTCGGAACGGGGCTCGGAACCGCGCCCGGCGCTGCCTCGGCCGGCGTGGGCACCGGCACCAGGTCGTGCGTGTTGCCGTGCAGCAGGAACGTGTTGCCGAGCCGCGCGCGAATGCCGTGGGCCAGCGTGCGGGCCCAGCGCGGATACCGGTCAAACGGCGTGCTCATCGTCCCTTCACCTTCTGCCGCGTCGGCGTGGCCGTGGTGGTGGTGGCGGTGGGTTCGACCGGCACTGGCGGCAGACCCGCCGTGGTCTCGAAGTCCGCGTTCCAGCCGCCGGTGTCGTCGTGCAGCAGGGTCTCCATCTCGCGCACCACCCGCTCGGAATCCTCGGACTGCCGCACGATGGTGTCGAGCTCATCGGCAATCGCCTGCGGATCGCGTAACGACAGCGAGTTCTGGTGCAGCACGTCGACCAGCGACTCCATCGAGTCGATTTCGGCCTGCAGCGTACGCGTCGTGTCGGCGACCTGGCCAATCGACGCGAGCAGCCGGCGCTTCAACTCGCGGTTCTTCTCGAGGGCGGCGGCCGCGCGCTCGGGCAGCCCTTCGCGCGTCAGTTCCTCCTCCAGATCGGCAATCTCGCGTTCCAGGTCGCCCGCACTGCGGCGCGCGGGCATGCGCTGATAGCGCTGCAGGGCGATCAGCCGATGCAGGCAGCCGTTCAGGATCAAGTCGAGCTTGCCGCGCTGTTCCGACAGATAGGCCTGCGAGATCCCCGACAGGCTCTGGTAGTTGGTCTCGATGAGGCCGCACAACTGCTCCATGGCGGCGTAGCGTTTGGCGTGCGGCGCGCTCAGGTCGGCAATCACCCGCGACCGGCCGGCGCTGGCCTTGGCGCGCGCGATCTCGCGCTTGCGGCGGCTCACCAGACGGCGCAGCGGACCTGAGTCGAGAATCGGCAGCAGTACCAGCTCGGAGCCCGCCCAGATGAGCAGCGGCAACGGGTTGAGCGCCACGAGCGACACGAGCGCCGCGCCGCCGAGCACGATCGCCTGGTACTGATTGACAATCAGCTCCCGCAGAATCGAGCCGGCCGAGACGTCGTCGTCTTCAGGAGGGGCCATCGATCAGGCTACGCGCCCGGCTTCTCGCCGACCCGGCCCCCGACACTCGGCGTCACGCTCTGCGGTGCGGCCACCGGCGGCGCGCTGATGCCCATCTCGAGCTCGAACTGCTGCAGGATGCCGGCGGCCTTGAGCTTGCGCGACGTGCGCTCGCGCTCGATGGCGACGGTGTCGATGCCGCCAGTGGCGACTTCCACCGCGGCCTTGGACTCGGCCACCTCTTGCTTGATCTGCTCGAGGAACTTGTCGGCCGTGGAGGCCACGCCGTAGGACTGCAGCTCCACGATGGCGTCGGCCGCCACGCGCATCACCTGGGCCTTCTGCCGGTCCTTGAGCGCGCGCTGGCTGAGTTCGATCTTCTCCTTCAGCCTGGTCTTGAGCACGTCCACCGACAGCTTCGAGCCCTCGTGCGCCTTGCTGGCGGCGAGCAGTTGTTCCTGCGTGCTGGTGAGATCGCCGCGGAGCTGCTGGAGCTGGATGGCGTCTTCTTCCGCCACGCTGCGCGCGGCGGCCGACCCGTCGCGCAAGGCCGCCTGAATCGACGCGGAGAGATTGCGATCCTGCTGCAGCAGGGCGTCGCGTTCCTCTTCCAGCCGGATGACCGTGGCGCGGGTGGCCACGAGCACCGAGTTCAGCTTCGGCATGGTCATGCGCATCTCTTCGATGGCGTCTTGCAGCATGACCTCGGGGTCTTCGCCGATCGAAATGAAAAAACCCATCCACGCGCGGAACAGTCGGCTCAGCCTAGCGAACATCGGCATCTCCTTTGGGCGGGGCGGGGGCGCTGGCGGACCGCGTGACGGGGTTCTCCGACACGAAGTGGCCAACGGCCTCGGCGATGAGGGCTTCCTCGTGCTGCTTGCGCTGTCGCCAGGCCTGCAGTTCGGCCTGCTCGGCGGCGACCTTCCTGGTGTTCTCGTCGATTCTGCTGCGCAGCTCGGCGGCGCGCTTGGCCAACTCGTCTTCGAGCGCCCGGTTGTCGGCCGCGGTGGCCTCGACCAGCGCGTCGACACTCTGCTGCAGCACGCGCTCGTAGGTGTCGAGCGCGCGGTCGCGGCGCACGGCGTCTTCGACGATCTCTTCGACCGTGACGCCGGCGGCGTCCAGGGCCACCAGCACCGACTTGCGTCGCACCTCGGCCGGCAGGGCGCGGATGTGCTCGCTCTGCAGCATCTCGGCAACCTTGAGCACGGTGTAGCCGTGCGCCGGCGGCGCGATCTTGGCG
>JANNEJ010000131.1:0-2117 GCA_031378585.1 Acidobacteriota bacterium
GCAACAGGAGGACCTGCTGATTGCCGCGACCGGCAGTGGCCTCAGGCATCTGCTGAACGATCGCTACCGCGATCGCCGCCCGCGGTGGAGCACGGATGGGCGACAGGTCTTCTTCTACTCAGACCGCGGACAGGACAACGAAATTTACTCGATTGACCGCGACGGCGGAGGTCTGCGCCAGCTGACCGAGACCGGCGGGAAACGGTACTACCCCGTGCCCTCGCGCGACGGCTCGAAGGTGCTGGCCGCCGACCTCACGTCCTACGAGCTGTTCGTCTACGACGCCGGCGACTTCTCGAAGGCACTGGATCGCCTTCCGCCTCTTCCGCCGGAACTGCGGGGACCGTCCTTCATTCCGCTCGATTGGTCGCCCGACGGTCGATCCTTGTCCGGCATCTCCTTCCCGAACGTCTGGGTGTACTCGTTCGAGACGCGCGCCTACCGGCGAGTCGCTACCGGTGGCGGCGCGTTCACTGCACAGTGGTTCCCCGACGGACGCCGCCTCCTCATCAACCGACAGGGCCGCGTGTATGCCATCGACGTCGAGACCAGCGCTGAACGCGAGGTGCTCGCCATCGATGGCGAGACCATTGGCACCGCCCGTCTCAGCCCCGATGGGAACTGGCTCTACTTCCTGCACGGCAGCGCGAGCGGCGACATCTGGACGGTGCGCTTCGACCACGACGCGGCTACAGACGGGGCGTCTCAGCCTTCCGCGACCTCACGACCGGACGTCCCGACACGGTGAGTCGAACGACACAACTCCCTAACCTGCTTCAAGTCAACGACTTCCAGGCCGCTCGCCCGGTTCTGGCCCGCACCGCCATCGGCCGTTAGTCCAAAATATGGACTAAACTGGCGACATGAACGTCAGCGTGCATGGCGCCAAGACGCAGCTGTCCAAGCTTCTCGATCTCGTCGAGGACGGCGAGGCCATAGTGATCGTGCGGCACGGACGTCCCGTGGCCCAGCTGGTGCCGGTGCGCACGCGGCGCGCCTCGGCCCTCGGAGCCATGCGCGGGCAGTTCACGATGGCCGAAGGCTGGGAACATCCACTGTCCGATGAAGAAGCCGAAGCGTTCTGGGGCGGACGCTAAGTCCGCGCACCTCCTCGACACCAGCACCCTGCTTTGGGCGTTGGGCGATCCGGAGCGACTCTCGCCGCGGGCGCGGCGCCTCGTCGACGCCGGCGAGAACGTCGTCAGCGTGGCGTCGTACTGGGAGGTCGTAATCAAGACGCAGAAGGGGCTGCTCTCGATCTCGGATCTCCCTACGTGGTGGCGACGGGCGACGGATCTCACCGCCGCGCGCGTTCTGCAGATTCGTGCCAGCCACATCACGGCCTTGGCCGCCCTCCCGATGATCCACAGGGACCCGTTCGACCGCATCCTGATCGCGCAAGCCGTGGCGGAGGGCCTCGGCTTCGTGACAAACGACGGGATGGTCCGCCACTACCCCGTGCAGACCATGTGGTGAAGCGTCACCGGGGGATCCTGCGCAGCCACACGCTGGCTTGGTTCCCGGCAACCCTGCCGCTCTGTGAGGGCCGCGCCCTCGCTTCGGCGCCCGCTCAACTTCCTGCGGCCCCTGTCTTGGTGGCCTGCTACAATCGCGGACCAGCCGAGGTGGCCGTGGGCAAGAAGTGGTACAGCTTTTTCGTTGTCGCCGACGACCCGAACGCCGCAGCTGCGCGCCCTGCCGGCGACCAGCCCGTGCCGGCACCGTCGCCGCGGCGGGCCGAGGAACTCGTGCCCGAGACGAGTGACACGCCGCCGACGACACTCGCGACGCCGCCCGTGCCCTCGGCTGAGATGTCGGTCGTCTACCAGTCCGCCAAGATCGCGCCGCCGGCGCACGGCTACACCGTGCTCAAGGTGGCCGAGATGCTGCACAGCGAGCACATCCGTGCACTGCCGGCCGAGGTGCGGCGCAAGTCGGTGCTGGTGGCCCTGGACGCCGCCGGCGTCACGGTCGAAGAGATCGTGGAGGACGCCGTGCGCCGCGACCGCGCGCTCGACACCTACGAGCGCGTGCTGCAGCAGAGTGACGACGCGCTGGTCGAGGCCACCGCGGCCGACAACCGGGCGCTCGAAGACGAGTTGGCCAAGCGCGCCGCC
>JANNEJ010000133.1:0-5367 GCA_031378585.1 Acidobacteriota bacterium
CGATGGGACCGATGCCCAGGTCTTCCTGAATGCGCGGGCCGGCCACCGACATGCAGACCCGGTCGAGATAGGTAATGGCAAACAACAAGACGAGCAGACCGACGACGCCGCGACGGTCGCTCGACGCACTCGACATCGCCGCGGATTGTGTCACAGCTTCAGCACGGCGTCGCTGCGCCTACTGCGCCGCGACTTGCGCGACGGTCTTGTCGATCAGGCGCAGGAACGCGTCGATCGTCACCTCGAGGTCTGGCTCCGGTGTGTCTTCTTCCTTGCAATGCGACAAGCCGTTGGTGGAGGCGGCAAACATCATCACCGAGGGCATGATGCGGCCCATCTCGACGGCGTCGTGGAGCGGCCCCGACGGCAAGCGGGGCGCGTGCCCCGTCACCTCCTGCACCGCGTCGGCGCACAGCTCGACGAGACGCGGGTCGAACCGGCACGGATCGATGCGCCACACGTGGCGCCACTCCACGGTGACGCCGTTGGCCGCGGCTGCGCGCGCCGCAGCCTCGTGCGCGTCGGCCAGGGCACGCTGCAACGTGTCGGGCTCGAGCGCCCGCTGATCGAGCGCGATCTCGCACACGCCCGGCACGGCGGTCACGATCCCCGGCTCCACCGACACGGTGCCCACGGTGCACACCATCCCGGCAGCCGGCGTCGAGTGGCGCAGCGCGATCTCGCGGCAGGCGAGTGCCGTCTCGGCGGCGGCGAGGAACGCGTCGCGGCGCATCGCGATTGGCGTGGACCCGGAGTGCGCGGCCTGGCCCAGGAACCGCAGGACGTGGCGTTCGACGCCGTAGGTGCCGACGACCGCGCCGGTCGACCGCCCCATCGCTTCGAGTATCGGCCCCTGCTCGATGTGGAGTTCGAGATACGCGCGCGGCTGGCGCGCGTCGAGCGAAAGGCGCGCGTCGGCCATGCGGTCGAGGACCACGCCGTTTTCGGCCAGCGCGTCCACGAGCCGCACGCCCTGGCGATCCACTAGTCCGCGCACGCGGTCTGGCACGAGACTTCCACTCGCGCCCGACGACCCCAGCAGGCTGCGCGAGAAGCGCGCGCCCTCCTCGTCGGCGAAATCCACGACGGCAAGCGTGACGGGCGGTGTGGTGCCCCTGCGGCGGCGGAGCGCCTCTACGCCTGCCAGCACGCCGAGCGGCCCGTCGAGCCAGCCGCCGTTTGGCACCGAGTCGAGGTGGCCGCCGATGACGACGGTGTCTGGCCGCGCACCCGGCAGCGTGACCCAACGGTTGCCGGCGGCGTCGGATTCCGCGCGCAGCCCCTCGCCGGCCAGCAGGTCGTCGAGCCAGCCTCTGGCATCACGCCACACCGGCCCCCACGCGACCCGCTGGGCGCCCTGGGCGTCGCTCGTCCGCGCCGCCAAAGCGCGGAGGTTGGCAATTACATCGCGTGCGCTCACGTCGTCACCTCGCGCCCGCAATGATAGCGGCAGAGGTCACCGCGGATCCGGGGCGGTGGGAGTCGCCGAGCGACGCCTCCGACAGCGGCCCGAGTTCGAACTGCAGGCTGTAGACATTGGCAAACAGGAACTGCCTCCACGAGGCGCTGTTCTTCGTGGAGGGCGCGGAGATGCTGCGGGCCTTCCACAAGAAATTACGGGTCGCCGCGGTGCTCACGGACTCCCGCGCGCTCGTGGCGAAACTGCCGTCGGGCGAGGCCGCTGCGCTGCTGCCGCTCGATGGGGTGCGCAGCACCGCGGCCGCCGGCGAGCAGCTGCGCCAGATCGGCGCCCGTGCAAAGGAAGAACTCGGGGCCACGTCGTTGCGCCTGCGGGTCAGCGGCCAGGTCACAGGGCGCGCCGACAGGCTCCGCGATTCCTTGAGCCACGTCTGGCAGGTTATATTGGATCGTCAATTGCAGTTGGTTTTTTATGCGCTATTCAGTCACATCGTTCTTCGTACTCGCCGTCGCCGCTCTTGCCACCGGGTGCGCGAGTACCGCCGGGAGTCCCACAAGTCCCTCGGCTGGCAGCGGCTCACCGACGCTGACCGCCGAACAAGTGGGCGGCACCTGGACACTCTCGTCGCTGCAGCCCGCCGGCCAGACCGAACAGGCCGTGCCGGCAGGAGCCACATACGAACTGACGCTTGGCGAAGGCCGTGTCTCAACCAGGGCCGACTGCAACGTGTGCAACGGCGCTCTCGTGCTCAGCGGTCAGACCGTGACAATCGGTCCACTCCTTGCCTGCACGAGAGCCGCCTGTCCGACCATGGCCTTTGAGACCACCTACGTCGCGCTGCTTGCCGGCGACAGCGTCGCCCGGGTCGACGGCGTCACCCTGACGCTGACGTCGTCTCGCGGGATGCTTCGCTTCCTCGCGCGGCGCTGATTCACGCACACGGCGCTCACCCGTCCCGACTATCTCGCTACTCGACCAACCAGCGACCTGTCGAGGCGTGGTCAGTATTGAAGCTGCGGAACCTTGCTTTCCTGGTGGCCGTGGCCGCGACCTCGCGTACCGGTTCGGTGGACGACGACGCTGGCCGCCCGTTCGAGTCTGCAAAGGCTCCAAGCGGCAGCACCAGCGTGTCCCCCGGCTCGATCGCACCCCGCGCTTCGGTGCGAAAGATCTCGTTGACCGTGAACACCGTGTCGCTCCAAGTGAACGCGCTGGTGTTCACGATGGTGACCGCGCCCGCGGCGACATTCACCCGCGCCGCCATCGGCTTGGCTCGCAGGTCGTCCACGGCCAGCCACGTGCCGTAGACCATCGCCGCAGACACCAGCAGCAACAGCAGCAGGGCGGCCACGCCGCGACGCGCGTTCGTGCGGCCAATGGGGGACGGGCCCACTGGCGGCGCCGGGGGATCGCTTGGCGCGTTGCGCTTGGTCATTCCGGCAAGTGTACCGGCTCGTACGCGCCCGCGGACGCCCGGCGTTGCTACTTCTTCTCGCACACCAGCACGTTGAGAAAAGGCCACCTCCTGCGCATTGGTGCCCTTCTGCGTGAACGTCATCGTCTTGCCATCGGCGGCCACCACCGCGGTGCCCTCGTCGTGTCCCTCGGCACGCCTCTGAAGAAAGTCGATTCCTTCGATGCTGTCTGCGCGTAGGATTCAGCGATCGCCGCCCGGTGACGTGCGTAATGACGGCCAGTGGGGGCGGAAGTTTCAAGGAAGTTCTAGGGTTTCTCTAGGTTTGCTGCCTATGCGCTACGACTTCGGACTCTGCCAACTCGACACCGTGAACCGCGAGATCTCGCTGGACGGCGTACCTGTGCACCTGTCCCCGAAGGCCTTCGAGCTGTTGCGGCTCCTGGTCGAAGACCGTCCTCGCGTAGTGCCAAAGGCTGAGCTGATGCACCGGCTGTGGCCCAACTCGTTCGTGGAGGAAGCTAATCTTCCCGTGCTGATTGCCGAGGCGCGCGCTGCGATTGGGGACGCGGGCGTCGGGCACCTCATCAAGACCCATCATCGGGTCGGCTACGGTTTTACGGCGGACGTCCGCGAGACGCGCTCGATCCGCGACCGTCCTCAGGCAGACTCGCACATGCTCGTGCTCTTGCCGGAGGGCCGCCGCGTCACGCTCTCGACCGGCATCAACATCGTCGGGCGGGACCGCGATGCCGACATCCGCATCGACGACCCGCGCGTGTCTCGCCGGCACGCGCGGATTGTGGTCGATGGCGATAGCGTCGGCGTCGAGGACCTCGAGAGCAAGAACGGGACGCGGGTGGGGGGCGTCGCCGTGTCCCGGCCGGTCGTGCTCGCGGTAGGCGATGTCGTCTCGTTTGGTGGCATCGACGCCCGATTCGACACCCAGCCCGTCGACGACACGGCCACGTCCCCGCTATAGAGGGTCGGGTTGACTGCGCATGGATGGAGCCACGGCCAGGCTCCTGCCCGCCGCGCTTTGGACCTGTGGCCGCCGGTGGCGGATCGCCGAGCCCGGCCAGGGCTCGGCCTACTGGATGTGCGCCTGCAGGAAATCGACCACCCGCTCGAACGGATCGAAGCCGAATGCCTCGCCGATGGGCTTGCGCAGATTCGAGTTCGCATTGACGTCGTAGAAGATCCGCCGGCCGTCGGCAGCCTCCAGATACTCAATGCCCGCCACATCGAGTCCGCCGGCGGCCACGAGCCGCTGACCGGTCGAGACCGCGTCCGCGGGCACGTCCGGAAACGGGTGGAACTCCACCGGCCTGACTGGTGCCGCCTGCGGGATCTCGCACTCTCCGGTCGCGTCATCGCCGGGATTGCAGATCTCCGACGGACACAGATTGAACGCGCCGTGCGACACGACGCGCATTGCGTAGAGCAACTCGCCGCCCAGAAACTCCATGCGGACGATGCCCTTCAATCGATCGACCTCGAAGTACTCCTGCAGCAGCAGCAGATTGTCGGGCAGCCACAGCTCGGGCTGGTCGCGCAGGAGCCGGCGTAGTTCATCTGGCGAATGCAGCAGATACATGCGCGCGCCGCTGCCGCCTTGTTCGGGTTTTACGAGCGCGGGCCAGCGCGAATCCGGCCAGGCCGCGAGCGCGGCTTCGACGTCGTTGAACGCCAGCGTGCGCGGGTGCGCGATGCCCAGCCGATGCTTCAGGGCGGCCTGCGCCGACTTGCTCAGTTCCAGCGCAAACGCGCGCGACCCGTTGAGCACCCGCGCGCCGCCGACCTCGAGTGCGCGCATCAACGACAGCGCGAAGGGCACGGCCCTGGTGTTGCCTCGCACGTAGGCACTGGGGCTCGCCTGATTGAAATACAGGCGCGCACGGGGAACCTCGTCAGGGTCGAAGGTCGACTGCTTCAGGTCGAACGGCTCGAAAGACACGCCCCGCCGCGCGAGCGCCGCAAAAAGGGGCTTCTGCCATTCCGGATGTTCATAGAGAACCACGAGGTCGAGGGCCATGACGTTTTACTATTGCCCAACTATGCTCGATCCCCCAAGACGCGCCCGTCGCGTGGCAGCGCGTCGCACCGGGGCTCAACGGCGCACCGCCCACTCCAGCAGGAACGGGTTCGTCATCCGCTCGCGCCCGATCGTCGTGTCTGGTCCGTGCCCTGGCCGCACGCGCGCGTCGTCGCCAAGCGGCAGCAGCACGCCGGTGATCGCGCGCATCAGCACGTCGTAGTCCCCCCCCGGCAGGTCCGTCCGGCCGATCGACCCGGCAAAGAGCGTGTCGCCCACGAACAAGTCCATCCCGAACTCACCGCGCCGCCCCACCTGCAGGCACACGTTGCCCGGGCAGTGGCCGGGCGTGTGGTGCACGACGACGTCGTAGTCGCCAAAGGCGATCGGGCCGGGCAGGTCGTAGTAGCGATCCACTGGCGGGGGTTGCTCCAGGTGATAGCCGAACATCTGGCCCTGTTCGACCGCCCGGCTGTAGATGAACGTGTCGTCGGGATG
>JANNEJ010000147.1:0-7127 GCA_031378585.1 Acidobacteriota bacterium
CAGCTGCGCCGTGACGAACTGGTCGTAGGGCAGATCGTCGTTCAGCGCGCGAATCACCCAGTCGCGGTAGAGGTAGGCGTTCGGGTACGGGTTGTAGCCGCGCTGCATCGGGTCGAGGCTGCGGTAGTCGTCCTCGCCGTAGCGGGCCACGTCGAGCCACACGCGGCCCCAGGCTTCGCCGTAGTGCGGCGACGCGAGCAGCCGGTCGAGGACCTTCTCGTACGCGTCTGGCGCAGCGTCGGCAAGAAACGCGTCGACGTCCTCGGGCGTTGGTGGCAGGCCCGTGAGGTCGAGCGTGACGCGGCGCAGCAACGTGCGCTTGTCGGCGTCGCCCACCGGGGCGAGGCCTTCGGCTTCGAGCCGGGCCAGTACGAACTTGTCGATGTCGGTGCGCGGCCAGTCGGTGGCCTTCACCGCCGGCGCGCCCGTGCGCTGCAGGGGGCGGAACGACCAGAACGCGCGATGTTCCGCGGTCACGACCTTCTCGCGGGCGGCCGTTGGCGCCGCCGCGGCGGTCGTCGTCGCTGCTGGCCAGGCCGCGCCGGCGCGCACCCACTCGACCAGCAGATCGATGTCGGCTTGCGGCAGCTTGGCGCGTCCCTTGGGCATGGCAGGGAAACCCGTGGCGTGCTGCAGCGCCTTGATAAGCGTGCTCGCCTCCGGCTTGCCAGGCTCGACGACCGCGCCGGTGTCGCCGCCCTTCAGCATGCGCTCGCGGGAATCGAGGCGTAGCCCGCCCATGGCCGCCTCGGCGTGGCACGCGTAGCAATTGGCGGCCAGCAGCGGGCGGATGCGCGTTTCGAACACATCCGGGGTCTGGAGTACGGCTGCCGCCTGTGGCGCAGCCGGAGCCGCCCCAGGCTGGACGGCCTGGCGAGCTGCCACGCCACTTCCAAGGGCAGCGGCCCAGACCACGACCGAGGTCCAGAGGGCGATTGTGGACGTCGTCATCGATAAGCGCATGGGGTACCGCGTATTATGCACGCGCATGAGTGCTCGAAGCGATGACACCCGGAGCCGGTCGAACGGCCTGTCCACGTTGCACGCCCTGACACGCCTCATGGTCGCGCTGTCGATCGCAGGGGGCGTGGGACTGCATGGTCGAGCTGCCCAGCCCTCTCCGGCGCCGCCACCACGGCCTGCCGAGGTGATTGCCCTCGCACGGGTGACGCCCGACGCGCGCATTGCCCTGGCGTTTGCCCACGGCGCGATCGCCACCGACGACGGCGTGTGGGTGCCCGCGGGCAGCGCCGTTGTGCGGATCGACGCGAAGACCAACGCCGTCGGGGCACCTGTGGCGCTGCCATCGCCCGTCTGCGCGAGCCTCGTCGTGGCGTTCGGCAGCGTGTGGGCGCCGATGTGCGGCGCCGGCACGGTGGCGCGCGTCGACCTGAAGACGCAGGCCGTGTCGGCGCCACTCACAATTGGCGTCGCGGACCCGTTGGGGCGCCTCGTCACCGCCGTGGGCAGTGTGTGGATCTTGTCCGACCCCAAGGGCATCGTGTCACGCGTGGACCCCGACACCAACGACGTCGTGGCCGAGGTGTTCGTGGCGCGCGACCCGGCGTCGCTGGCGTTTGGCGAAGAGGCCCTGTGGATGACGAGCGCACGCGGAGACGTGGTGACGCGGGTGAACCCGTACACCAATGCAGTGGTCGAGGCGGTGAAGGTGGGGCCGAAGCCTGGCCCCGTGGCCGTGGGCGAGGGCGGCGTGTGGACGCTGAACCGCGGCGACGGCTCGGTCTCGCGCGTCGATCCCAAGACCAACAAGGTGGTGGCGACCATTCCCGTGGACGGCGCCGGCGCCGGCGACCTGGCCGTTGGCGAAGGCTCGGTGTGGATCAGCGCGCCCGGCCTGCCGCTCGTGCGCATCGATCCGAAGACCAATCGTGCCGTGCAGCGGTTCACGGGCGAGGGCGGCGGCGCGGTGCTCGTGGCGCACGGCTCGGTGTGGGTGGCTGCCGGCCCGGCCACGACCTGGCGGCTCGACCCCGTGTTGCTGGCCGCAATGCGGCCAGAGTAGCCCTTCGGCCCGGCCTGGCGGGACGTCCCGCGTTACTTGAATCTTCAAGCATTTCGCCGTACCATGGCCGCGAAATCCACAGGAGCGATGCCGTGCGTGTGCTGGTCGTCGGGGGTGGTCCGGGCGGACTCTATACGGCGCTGCTGCTCAAGCGGCGGCACCGCGACGCGCACGTCGAGGTGCAGGAACGCAACCGCCCCGACGATACCTTCGGCTGGGGCGTCGTCCTCTCTGACCAGACGGTCGCGAACCTGCGCGCTGCCGATCCCCCGAGCGCAGACGCGATCGCCCGTGCGCTGCACCACTGGGACGACATCGCCGCCCACTTCCGCGGCCGCACCATCCGCTCTGGCGGCCATGGCTTCAGCGGCATCGGACGCAAGGCGATGCTCCGCATCCTCCAGCAGCGCTGCGAGTCGCTCGGGGTGGTGCTCCGGTTCGAGCACGAAACTCCGGTAGACCTCGAGACCCTGGTCGCGGCCGACACATGGGATCTCGTGATCGCCGCCGACGGCATCAACAGCCGGATCCGCGACCGCTACGCGAGCACCTTTCGCCCGGATACCGACCTCCGGCGTTGCCGCTACATCTGGCTCGGCACGCCGCGCACGTTCGACGCCTTCACCTTCGACTTCGTCGAGACCGAGCACGGCTGGTTCCAGGCCCATGCGTACCAGTTCGATGAGGGCATGAGCACCTTCATCGTCGAGGCACCGCAGGAGGTGTGGGAGCGCGCCGGCCTTGACCGGATGGACGGCGAGGAGTCGATCGCATACTGCGAGAAGCTGTTCGCGGACCGGCTCGCGGGCGCCGCCCTCATGAGCAATGCCGCGCACCTGCGCGGCTCGGCGCAGTGGATCCGCTTTCCGCGCATTACCTGCGCACAGTGGGTGCACGACCTGAAGACCCCGCACGGAGAAGTTCCGCTCGTGTTGCTCGGCGACGCGGCACACACTGCGCATTTCTCGATCGGCTCGGGCAGCAAGCTGGCGCTCGAGGACGCGATCGCGCTCGATGCCTGCCTCGCTGCGGCGCCCGAGGACCGCCGCGGTGCGCTCGAGCGGTACCAGGCCGAGCGTACCGTGGAGGTCCTCAAGCTGCAGAACGCCGCGCGCAACTCGACTGAGTGGTTCGAGCACGTCGACCGCTACGCCACGCTGGCGCCTGAGCAGTTCGCGTATTCGCTGCTTACGCGGTCGCAACGGATCTCGCACGAGAACCTGCGGCAGCGCGACGCCGGCTATGTGGCAGCGTTCGAGCGCTGGTTCGCGCAGCGTGCGTCGGAGGGTGACCCGTTCACGTCGCCTGACTCCACGCGCGACCCGAAGGGCAACGCGCGCCGCCAGCCGATGCCGGGCGACGACGAACCGACGCCGGTCCCGCCGCTCTTGACGCCGTACACGGTCCGCGGCTGCACGCTGCCCAACCGCGTCGTCGTTTCGCCGATGGCGCAATACAGCGCTCATGCCGACGGCACGCCGAGCGATTGGCACCTCGTGCACCTGGGCGCTCGTGCGACCGGCGGCGCAGGACTCGTCATGACCGAGATGACCTGTCCCGCCGCCGATGCGCGGATCACGCCCTGGTGCCCAGGCCTCTGGACCGATGCGCACCGCGACGCGTGGGCGCGCATCGTGCGATTCGTGCACGAGCACTCGCCGGCGCGCATCGGGCTGCAGCTCGGTCATGCGGGCGCGAAGGGCTCCACCAAGAAGATGTGGGAAGGCATCGACCAGCTGCTGCCCGAGGGCAACTGGCCGCTTATCGCACCGTCGGAGACGGAGTACCTCAGCGGGATCTCGCAGCGCGCCCAGGCGATGACGCTCGCCGACATGAACCGCGTGCGCGACCAGTTCGTGCACGCCACCCGGCTCGGCGCCGCGGCGGGGTTCGACTGGCTCGAACTCCATTGCGCGCACGGTTACCTGCTCTCGGCCTTCCTCTCGCCGCTCACCAACCGGCGTGGTGACGACTACGGCGGCAGCGCTGAACGACGCGCGCGGTTCCCACTCGACGTCTTTCGTGCGATGCGCGAAGCCTGGCCCGCCGACCGGCCGATGTCGGTGCGCATCTCGGCGCACGACTGGACGCCCGGCGGCAACACGGGCGAGGATGCGGTCGTGCTCGCGCGCCTCTTCCATGAGGCCGGCGCCGACATGATCGACGTCTCCGCTGGCCAGGTGGTGAAAGAGGAGCGGCCCGTCTACGTCGCATGTGGCAGACGCCGCTGGCCGACGTCGTGCGGCAGGAGGCTCCCGTGCCGGTCATCGCCGTGGGCGCCATCACCGACGCCGACCAGGCCAACGGGATCATCGCGTCCGGCCGCGCCGATCTGGTCGCGATCGGCCGGCCGCATCTTGCAAACCCCGCGTGGTTGCTCGTGGAGTCCGCGCGGCTCGGCTTCGGCGGCACTGCCGCACTCTGGCCCCCGCAGTACCGAGCCGCGAAGGTCCAACTGGAACGCCTCATGGAACGGGAGCGGGTGGCGAACGCCGCGGCGGCGCCTGCGCCGCCAACGGGGGAACTCACGTGAAGCCGCTCGCCGGCCACCACGCCCTCGTCACCGGGGCCAACCGCGGGATCGGGGCCGCCATCGCGCGTCATCTCGCGACGGCGGGCGCGAACGTGTCGCTTCTCGTGCGCACGCCGACGAACGCCGAGCCGCTGGTGCTCGAGCTCGAGGCGCTTGGCGTGCGCGCCGTGATAGTCACCGCCGACGTGACCGATACGCTCGCGCTCGCGCGCGCGATCGGCCACGCCGTGGCCGCGCTCGGGCCCGTGGACGTGCTCGTCAACAATGCCGGCACCGCCGAGACCGTGCCGTTCCACCGCAGCGACGACGCGCTGTTTGCGCGCATGCTCGACGTCCACCTCATGGCGCCGGTGCACGCGGCGCAGGCCGTGCTGCCTGCGATGGTCGAGCGCAGCCGCGGACGCATCATCAACATTGCCAGTGTCGCTGGCCTTACTGGCGGGCTGTACGTCACGGCCTACACGGCGGCAAAGCACGCCCTGGTTGGACTCACGCGCGCACTCGCGGTCGAGTACCGCAACAAGGGCGTGCTCGTGAACGCCGTCTGCCCTGGCTACACCGACACCGAACTGGTCAGCGCCGCGGTCAAGAGCATCGTCGCCAAGACGGATCTCTCCGCCGACGCCGCAATCGCGACGATTCTCGAGAACAGCGGCCAGCACCGCTTCGTGACCACCGACGAAGTTGCCGAGGCGACGCTCGCGTTCGCGTTGCCGAGCTGCACCGTGACCGGTGAGACCACGCTCGTGATGGGCGAGTCCGTCACATGACAACCCCCGCGCCAGACCCCGAGACCCGCCTGCACCGTGACGACCATGACGCCCTGCGCCTCTGGCTGCGGCTCTTCACCTGCACGACGATGGTCGAACGCACGATTGACCAGACGCTCAAGCGCGCCTTCGGGTCGTCACTGGCGCGCTTCGACGTGCTCGCGCAGCTCGACCGCGCCCCTGATGGCTTGCGCATGGGCGAGCTCTCGGCCGGCACGCTCACGACCAACGGCAACGTCACCTGGCTCGTCGCCGCCTTGGAAGCAGAGGGCCATGTGAAGCGGCGCACGGCCGCCGACGACCGCCGCGCGGTGGTGGTGCGACTCACCGCGGCCGGCCGGCGGCATTTCGCCACCATGGCCCGCGAGCACGAAGCCCTGATCATCGGGCTGCTCGACGGACTCAGCGCCACCGAACGCCGTACGATGCACGCCCTGCTCGGCACCGTGAAGCAGCATCTCAGACTCGAGAGGACCGCCTGATGTCAGCCCCCGACCCCATGCTCGCGATGCGCCGGCCCATGGCCGCACGCACCTTCACGCACTTCGGCTGGTCGACCGCGCACGAGGGCCGCGTGGGCACGATCACACTGAACCGGCCGGAACGGAAGAACCCGCTCACCTTCGACTCGTACGCCGAGCTTCGCGACCTCTTCCGCGACCTCGCCTACGCCTCCGACGTGCGCGCGATCGTGCTGACCGGGGCAGGCGGCAACTTCTGCTCCGGCGGCGACGTCTTCGAGATCATCGAACCGCTCACGCGCATGGCGGTGCCCGAACTGCTCGCGTTCACGCGCATGACCGGCGATCTCGTGAAGGCGATGCGCGCCTGTCCACAACCGATCGTCGCGGCGGTCGACGGCGTGGCGGCCGGCGCCGGCGCGATCCTGGCGATGGCGTCGGACATCCGCCTCGCAACGCCGCGCACGCGCACCGCTTTTCTGTTCACGCGCGTCGGTCTCGCCGGTTGCGACATGGGCGCGTGCGCCTTGCTGCCGCGGATCATCGGCCAGGGGCGCGCGAGCGAACTGCTCTTCACCGGCCGGCCGATGGACGCCGCCGAGGCGGAACGCTGGGGCTTCTACACGCAGATCGTCGAACCCGAGGCGCTCCTGGCCGAGGCGACGACGCGCGCCGCCGACCTCGCGAGTGGTCCCGCCGTTGCACACGCGATGACCAAACTGATGCTGCAGCAGGAGTGGAGCGTCTCGGTGGACCAGGCCATCGAGATGGAGGCGCAGGCGCAGGCGCTCTGCATGGGCACGCAGGACTTCCGGCGCGCCCTCGAGGCGTTTGCCGCCAAGCGGTCTCCCGTGTTCGAGGGGAACTGACGTGGCTACCAGCGTGCCGGCGCATCTTGCGTGGCCCTTCTTCTCGGACACGCACCGCGCGCTCGCCGCCGAAGCCGCGGCCTGGGTCGCCCGACAGCGGATCGACCCGGCCGATACCGACGAGGCCTGCAAGGCGTGGGTGCGTGCGCTCGGCGCCGCTGGCCTGCTGCGCTACACCGTGCCGCGCCAGTGGGGGGGCGCGCTGGATTCGCTCGACTCGCGCGCGCTGTGCGTGCTGCGCGAGACGCTCGCCGCTCACGACGGGCTCGCCGACTTCGCGTTTGCGATGCAGGGACTCGGCTCGGGCGCAATTACGCTGGGCGGCACCGACGCGCTGCGGCGTCACTGGCTGCCTCGTGTCGCGGCGGGCGAGGCGATCGCCGCGTTTGCACTCTCCGAGCCCGCCGCCGGATCCGACGTCGGCGCGATGACCACGCGCGCGGAGCGCGTCGCGGGCGGCTGGCGGATCGA
>JANNEJ010000990.1:0-5472 GCA_031378585.1 Acidobacteriota bacterium
GTGCGGGGCCGGTCGTGGGCACACGGCCGTTCCTGGTGGTGAACGGCGAGAACCTCTATCCGCGCGCCGCAATCCGCGCGCGGGTCGAGCTCGATGGCTGTGGCCTGTCGGCCTTCACGCGCGCCTCGCTCGTGCACGACAGCGGATTCGACGTGGACCGCGTGGCGCGGTTCGCCACCGTTGACGAGGACGACGCCGGGTGGCTGACCGACATGCACGAGAAGCCGCCGGCTCGCGACGTTGAAGCGTCGGGTCCTGACGCACTGATCAGCATGAACCTCTGGCGCTTCGACCAGGCGATGCTCGCGGCGTGCCGCGACGTGTCGCCGTCGCCTCGAAGCGAGTACGAACTGCCCGACGCCGTGCGGCTCGCCGTCGCGCGTGGCACGCGCATGCGCGTGCTCAGGGCGCACGGCGCCGTGCTCGACCTGACGAGCCGCGCCGACATCCAAGGCGTGAGCCACCGGCTGTCGGGCGTGGAGCCGCGCCTGTGAGCGTGAGCGATCGGCTCGGCGCGTTCGGTATGGCGGCCGACGACGCTCGGTCGCGGGCCGCGCAGATCGCGCTCGTCCGCGCGGCGTTCGAGCACGACGTCGGCGTGCCCTCTTCGTGGTCGTGGTTCGTGCCGGGCCGTCTCGAAGTGCTCGGCAAGCACACCGACTACGGCGGCGGCCGCACGCTCGTGGCCGCTGCGCCGCGCGGCTTCGCCGTCGCCGCCGGGCCCAGGACCGATGGGCGCGTGCGAGTGCGCGACCTGCGGTCCGAGGTCAGCGCCGACATCGACCCCACCGACCAGGCGCGGACGCTGATGGGATGGGCCTCCTATGTCCAGGTGGTGGCGCGCCGTCTTGGCCGGAACTTCCCCGGGGCGTCGCTCGGGACCGACCTGGTGTTCACGAGCGACCTGCCCAGGGCGGCGGGGATGTCGAGTTCGAGCGCGCTCGTCGTCGCCGTCGCGACGGCCCTGGCGACCCGTGCGCAGTTGGCCGATCGCGACGAGTGGCGGGCCGACCTGCGCACCGTCGAGGACGTCGCGTCCTACTACGGCTGCATCGAGAACGGGATGGACTTCGGCGGGCTGCGCGGCACCGCCGGGGTGGGCACGCACGGCGGCAGTGAAGATCACACGGCGATCATGGCGTGTCGCGCCGGTCACCTCAGCCAGTTCAGGTTCATGCCGGCCACGGCGCTCGGCGAGACGCCGCTGCCGCCGAACTGGGCCTTCGTCGTGGCGTCGAGCGGCGTCCATGCCGACAAGGCGGGGTCGGTGAAGGATCGGTTCAACCGGGCGGCGCTCTCCGCTCGCGCCGTGCTGGACTGCTGGAACCGTGGGGCGACGGTGCCGGCCACATCGCTGGCGGCTGCGCTGGTGGGTCCTGGCGCACTCGAGGAAATGCGAGCCCGCGTGACGGCCGCGCCGTCCGGGGCGTTCACGACAGAGGCGCTCCAGCGCCGTCTGGCGCACTTCGTCGCCGAGGACGGCCGGGTGCCCGAGGCCGCGCGGGCGTGCGCCGCCGCGGATGTGACCGCCATTGGTCACTTGTCGGCGGCCTCGCAGCGCGATGCCGAAGACGTCCTCGAGAACCAGGTGCCCGAGACCTCGGCGCTGGTGTCGCTGGCGCGCGCCTGTGGCGCGTACGGCGCCACGAGCTTCGGCGCGGGCTACGGCGGCAGCGTCTGGGCGCTCGTGTCGACCGCCGATGTGGCGGCCTTTGCCGCCGAGTGGCTCGGCGCCTACGCCCGGCGATTTCCGTCGCGACGCGGCGTCGAGTGGTTTGCCGCGCGCCCGTCGCCGTCGCTCATCGACCTCGGACCTGAGTCACCGCCGCCCCCTCGGTCGTCGAAGCGCTCGTCGTGACGGCTCCGGCAGTGTAGGATCCTCCCGACCGCCCGCCGCATGCACGCCGACCTGCAGGAAGCCCTCGACTTCCATCACGCTGTTCTTGCCGAAGGCGCCCGCGCGCTGGTGGGCTACGATCTGGCCAAGGCCGTGGCCAACGTGGTGTTGATGTCGGAGATTCCGACCACCTACGACAAACGGTCCGAGCGCCAGGTGAATGCCGGCAACCTGCTGCTGCGCGGCGTGCCGGGCGTGGGCAAGACGTTCTTCGGCGTGATTCTGGCCGCCATCTCGGATGCGAAGTTCGCCCGCATCCAGGGCCGGGCCGATTTGCAGCCCACCGAAGTGGTGGGCTTCCAGATGATCAATCCCGCCACCGGCCAGCTCGTCACCGAGTTTGGACCGATGGCCTCGGCCGAGGTCATCTTGCTCGACGAGATCAATCGCATCCCGCTGAAGTCGCAGAGCGCATTTCTCGAAGGGCTGCAGGATCGCACCATTACCGTCGGCAAGGACACCTACGATCTGCCGGCGTTCAGCTTCGCCATCGCCACCATGAATCCCATCGAGCTCGGGCAGGGCACGTTCCCATTGTCTGAGGCCGCCACGGACCGCTTCGCGGCCATGGTGCAGATTGGCTACCTGCCCAAGGAACAGGAAGAAAAGCTCGTCGACTTCGACTTCAAGCGCATGACGCTGCGGCCGTTGCTGTCGAAGGCGCGCATCATCCAGCTGCGCGGCCTCATCAGCGAGCGCGTGTTCCTGCACAAGAGCCTGGGCCGCTACGTGCAACGGCTCGTCGGGGCCACCCGTCCGCGCGACCCCCAGACCGACTGGCTCGAGCACTCGCCCTCAGCCCTGGTCGAACGCGGCGTGGATCTGGGCGCGTCGCCGCGCGCGATCATCTGCTGGAGCCGGCTGGCCAAGGCCTGGGCGCTGCTGCAGGGCGGACGCGCGGAGGTGTATCCCGAAGACATCCAGGCGCTGGCGCCGTTCGTGCTCGGCCACCGGATCTGGCTGGGCCCGCACGCGGCCGCGCACGGACTCACCCCCGAAGCCGTCATCGCCGACGTGCTGGCCGAGGTGCCGATTCCATGACGCACGCCCCGGCCACCACGACGCTGGTCGACCTGAACGCGCTCGCCACGATCGAATTGCTGGTGCTGAAGCGTTTGTCGAGCGACACGACCGGCGAGCATCGCAGCCGCGCCGACGGCTCGGGTTTCGATTTCGTGGGCCTGCGCGACTGGCAGGCCGGCGATCGCTTTTCGGCGATCGACTGGGCGCAGTCGTCGATAAGCAACTTCTCGCCGCTGGTCGTCCGCGAGTTCGACCAGCCCAGCGCGGCGACGGTGCTGGCCGTGGCCGACGCGTCGCTGTCGACGCGCTGCGGGGCTGGCGGCACGCAGGTCGCTGCGGTCGTGGGTCGCGCTCTTGCCACCATTGGTCTCTCGGCCGCCTTCTTCCAGGATCGCTTCGGCCTGCTCACCTTCGACGGGGGCTTCGCGCAGGTGGCGGGAATTCCGCCGCGCACCGGCCGGAGCCACGTGGTGCACTGTCTCGAAGCGTATGAGGCCCGCCGCGGCCTGGAGCCGCTCGTCGGCGAGGGCGGCATCGGCGGCGCGCTCGCCGGCAGTTTGCGCGGGCCGTCGCTCGTGCCCGTGATCTCGGACTTTCTCTTCGACGACGCCCGGCGCTTCATTGACGAACTCGTCTACGTGAACGTCATCCACGACGTGTTCCTGGTGATGGTCGACAGCGCCTTTGCCTATGCGGCGCCGCCTTTGTCATCAGGGTGGATCACCGTGCGCGACGTGGAAGGCGGCGGTTCGCGCGTGCTGTCGCGTCGAGCCTTCCGCGCGCTCGGCGAGCGCGCAAAGACCTGGCAAGCCGAGGTGGCCCAACTGGCCCGCAACGCCGACCTCGACGTGGTCGTGCTCGGGCCCGACCAGGCGGCCGGCGAGATCGCGCTCGCCGAGTTCGTGGCCGAGCGGCGCCTCAGGAAGGTGGCGCGATGAGCGGCCCGCACGTGGGCCTCGCGCTGGCGGCCGCGCTGCTGGCCGCGTCCGTGAGCGCCGCCCAATCGGCGCCTGCTGCGGCGCCGTCGACGGCCGTGCCGATGCTGTCGGGCGACTCGCCGCTGCAGTGCTGGTGGCGCGCGTCGCCTGGCGCGATTCACGTTGGCGAGATCGTCGACGTGACGCTGACCTGCGCGGTGCTCGAAACGAGCAGCCTGCGAGCCGTGCCCGATCAGTCGCGGCTGTCGGTGGCGTCGGTGCAGCTCATGCCCTTCGAGATCGTGGGTGGCAGCCATCCGCCCGACGTGCGCCAGGGTGACCGCCGGCTGTTCCAGTACGTCTACCAGCTGCGTCTGCTCGACGCGGATGTCATCGGCCGCGACGTGAAGCTGCCGCCCCTGGCGATCCCCTACCGCGTGCAGAGCCAGACGGGCGCGGAGGCCTCGCTGGCCGGCCGCGACCTGGTGCACCTGATGCCGCAGCTGGCCATTCGCGTGGTGTCGCAGGTGCCTGCCGAGGCGGAGGACATCCGTGACGGCGCCGACGCCAGCCTGGGCCGCATCGACGCGCTCCGTTTTCGCGCCAGCGGCTTCCGCGCGGCCGCCCTGGTGCTCGGCGCGCTCGGCGCGGTGGCGGTGCTCGGTGCGCTGGCCCCTCTGGCTGGCCGGTTGCGGAAGGGCCGTCCGACGCGGGCGGGGCGCGTGTCTGACCGCCTGGTGCTCCGCCACGCCGCGGGGGTGCTCGACGGGCTCGCGCAACGCGCTACCGCCGCCGGCTGGACACCAGAGACGCTGGCCGAAGCCCACGGCGCCGTGCGGCTAGTCGCGGCGGCCGTGATGCGCGAGGGCGTGCGTCAGGCGCGGCTTGGTTCGCTCGCGCCCATGCCCGAGGGGCGGCTCCTGTTGCAGCGCCGCTTTGGGCGGGCCCGTACTGCGCTGACCGCGCACGTCACGGGCGACGCCGTCGGCCGGTCCCTGGCGGCGCTGCCCGAGGGCGCGTCAGCGACTGAGCGCGCCCGCCTGGAGCGGCTGCGCAACAGCCTCGACGCGCTGACCCGCGCGCAATACGTCGCCGGCGCGAGTCTTGACGACCGCGCGCCCATCGACGAGGCCGTCGCCGCTGCGCGCGATGTCGCGCGCGAGGTGGCGCACGAGCGCCTGTTCACGCCGCGCGAGTGGTTCCGCCCGGCCGCGCCCGCGGTTCAGGCGCCGGGGGCCTGATGGATCTTGCCGCACTGCGGGAGCTGGCGCAGACCCTCGTCGCCGACTGGCGCGCAATGGCGGCTGACGGCGTGCAGTTCGCGTTTCGCGAGAACCCTCTGCTGGCGGCCATCGGCATCGCGGGGCTGGCGCTCGTCGTGCTCGCCGTTCGCGTCTCGCTTGGCGCCCGTCCCACCAAGGACACCGTCGCGGTGCCGGCCCTCTTTGGCGCGGCTCGCAGTTCGCGCCTGGCGTGGACACGTCACCTGCCGATCGTGCTGGCCGGCCTCGGTCTGCCGCTGGCCCTGCTTGCGCTGGCCGAGCCCTTCACGGCGCTCGTCTCGAACACCGTCACGTATCCTGGCCGGCGCATCGCGGTGATGATCGACGCGTCCGATAGCATGCAGACGGCCTT
>JANNEJ010000210.1:0-10007 GCA_031378585.1 Acidobacteriota bacterium
GTCGCCAGCATGAGCCGGATCGGTGCTGACGCTCGGAATCGAGGCCAACCCCACGACCGAGCGCCAGTGGGACTCGTACGGCGAAGAAGGGCAACGTGCACTCGTCGATCGCATTGCCTTGAAGCGCCTGGGGACCCCTGAGGACATCGCACACGGCGTGTTGTTCTTCGCTTCCGAGTACGCCGGCTGGATCACCGGCCAGGTGATCTCGATCGACGGAGGCAAGTGATGCTCGACGAGCGTGTGCTGGCTCACCTGCGAGAGAACGGCGACCGCATCCTCGCCCGGCTGGTGGCGTTTGCCTCGATTCCGAGCGTCAGCACCGATCCGGCTCATGCTGGCGACATCGAACGCGCGGCCCAGTGGGTGGCCGCTGAAGTGGCAGCAGCGGGGCCATTCGGTGTACGCACCATGCCGACCGGTGGCCATCCGGTCGTGTACGCGGAATGGCTGGGCGCACCGGGCGCGCGGACGATCCTGGTCTACGGGCACTACGACGTGCCGCCGCCCGATCCGATCGACAAGTGGCACAGTCCGCCGTTCACGCCCACGTTGCGCGACGGCCGGCTCTACGCGCGCGGGGTGTCCGACGACAAGGGGCCGATGCTGATTCCGATTGCCGTGGCGGAGGCGTTCTTCGCCAATCAGGGATGCCTGCCGGTGAACGTGAAGTTCCTGTTCGAGGGCGAGGAAGAGGTTGGCAGCCGTCACCTCGAGGCGTTCATAGCGGCGCACGCGGAGCTGTTGGCCGCCGACGTCGTGGTGTCGGCTGACGGCGCGATGTGGCGGATCGATGAGCCGTCGCTGACGGTGGCGAGCCGCGGGCTGTGCGGGCTTTCGCTCACGCTCACGGCTGCTGCCAAGGACTTGCATTCCGGCCGCCATGGCGGCGGCGTGGCGAATCCGCTCCATGCCCTGGCCCGGCTCATCGCCTCGCTGCACGAGCCCGATGGCCGCGTGGCCGTGGCGGGGTTCTACGACGACGTGCGGGAACTGACAGCAGCCGAACGCGAGGCGATCGCGGCGTTGCCCTATGACGAGCAGGCATATCTGACACAGGTGGGCGCGCCCGCGGCTGTCGGCGAACCCGGCTACACCACGCTCGAGCGCCAGTGGACGCGCCCGACCCTCGAGGTCAACGGCATGTGGGGCGGCTACCAGGGTCCGGGTCAGAAGACCGTGATCCCAACCGAGGCGCACGCGAAGATCACCTGCCGGTTGGTGCCCGATCAGGATCCCGACATGGTCGCGTCACGCGTCGCTCGGCATCTTGAAGCGCACGTGCCGCCTGGCACGCGGCTGGCGGTGGCGGTGGCCGATCATGGGTCGCGGGCCGCACACATCGCGGGCGACCACTTCGCGCTGCTGGCCGCGGATGAGGCGCTGCGTGCCACCTACGGCGTGCGTCCACTCATCGTGCGCATGGGCGGCACGGTGCCGATCGCCGAGCTGTTCCAGCAGCACCTGGGACTCGACACCGTCTTCTTCTCGTTCTCCACGGCCGACGAAGACTTCCACGCGCCCAACGAATTCTTCCGCGTCCATCGGCTGCACGAAGGGCTCGAGGCCTGGGCGCGCTACTGGACCATCCTTGGTGAGGCCCGCCCGTGATTGCCGACCAGCACGACGTCGAAGCGCACAGCGCGTCGCTCAAAAAAGAACTGGGCGTGCGCGATCTGGCGCTGACCCAGATTCTCTTCATCGTCGGACTCACGTGGATCGGCGTGGCCGGCAAGCTCGGCCCGGCACACGTCGTGTTCTGGCTGCTCGCGCTGGTGCTGTTCTATCTGCCCTCGACGGCGGTCGTGATCTATCTGAACCGGCTGATGCCGCTCGAAGGTGGCCTCTACCAGTGGGCGAAGCTCGGCTTCAACCAGAACGTCGGCTTCCTGCTGGCGTGGAACCTCTGGCTCTACGTGATCGTGTTCACGTCGGAGATCGGGCTGCAGTGCGCCACATATCTCTCATACGCCCTTGGACCGAGCGCCGCGTGGATGACCAGCAGCGGCTGGTTTGCAACGCTCGCCTCAGCCGCCATTCTCGGCCTGATGGTCGTGACCTCGACCTTGGGGTTGTCGGTCGGGAAGTGGGTGCACAACACGGGCGGGATTTTCATGATCACGATCATGAGTGCGATCGTGATTCTGCCCCTCATCGGGCTGTGGACCGGCACGCTGACTGACTATCATCCGTTCCGGATGGAGATGCCCGAGTGGTCGCTCTACAACCTGAACATCCTCGGCAAGATGGGCTTCGGTGCGTTGGGCGGCTTCGAGTACATGGCGATTCTGGCGGGCGAGACCAAGGCGCCGGTGCGGTCGGTGACGCGCTCGGTGTTCATCGCAGCGCCGGTCATTGCCCTGATCTTCGTGCTCGGCACGAGCGCCGTCGTGGCCTTCGTGCCGCACGACGACATCGACCTCATCGGGCCCATCGCGCAGGTACTGCGCGTTGGCTACGGGCCGTTCGGTATCGCCACGCCGCTGGTCACGCTGGCGATCCTGATGACGCTGGCCATGCGCGTCGGGCAGGCCAGCGTGGCCTTCACCGCGGTGACCCGCCTGCCGATGGTGGCCGGCTGGGACCACATGCTGCCCGCCTGGTTCAGCCGCCTGCATGCCACCTACAAGACGCCGGTGAACTCGATTCTGCTCGTTGGCGCCAGTTCGTTTGGCGTGGCCGCGCTGAGTCTGGTTGGCGTGGGCCATGCCGAAGCGTTCCAGCTGCTGTTCAACGCCAGCGGCATCTTCTATGCGCTCTGCTACGTAGTGATGTTCGCCATTCCGCTCGTGGGCCTGCGCGGGATGACGCCCCGGCCCCCGCTCTGGCTGCGCCTGGCGTCGCTGTCGGGTCTGCTGATGACGGTGCTCTACGTGGTGCTGTCGATCTTCCCCATCATCAAGGTCGAGAGCGTGACCACGTTTGCCCTCAAGATCACAGTCACGGTGGTGGTAATGAACCTGGTTGGCATCGGGATCCTGCTGGCGGCCCGGCGGCGTGCGGCGGCCGACCGCGCTCGCGACGGTGCCCGGCGGTGACCCGCGGGCCACGTTCGGGAACCTGGCTTCCCCCGAGGCCGTAGTACGTGGCGATGGCCCCTGTCTCACGCGCGCGGGAGTTCTTCTCCGCCTATACGCAAGACCTCACGAGCGACGAGCTCGGCAGGGTCTTCACGCGCGACGCACCCGAGGCCTACCGCTTCTTCACGCGCGGCATCGATAGCAAGGCTTTCAAGTCGCTGCCCAGGCACAAGCGCGCGCTCAAGTGGACGCAGGCCTTCTTCATGGCGTTCACGATGCGGCTCACGCCCGCCAGGCGCGCCCTCTACGGCGTGGCGCTGGTCTCGGCTGCCATTGGCGTGCTGCAGCTCTTTCGCGGGTTCAGCGTCTTCGGCGTGCCGATCGTGATTCCGCCGTTCTTCTTCCGTGTCGGCGTGCCGACGCTGTCGTTCGCCGCGGGCACCAACTGGCTGATTCTGGCGTTCGCGCTCATGAACTTCCTGGTGCTGCTAGAGGTGTTCGACCGCCTGTCACTCAAGCGCGATCTGGAAGTGGCGCGCGAGATCCAGCTGGCGATGCTGCCCGATGGCACCTGGTCGGCACCGGGGGTCGAGGCCAGCGGTCTGACCCGGCCGGCCAACACGGTCGGCGGCGACTTCTACGACATCCTGCCGCGGCCGGATGGCCGCGTGATCGTGGCGCTCGGCGACGTGGCGGGCAAGGCCAGTCCGGCGGCGCTGCTGATGGCGCTGTTCCTGGCCATGTTGCGCACGCTCGTCGACGAACCGATGTCGCTGTCTGAACTGGCCCGCCGGCTCAACATCCAGGTGTCGAAGCACGCCCCGCCGTCGCGGTTCATCACCCTGTTTCTCGGGCTGTTCGACCCGCTCACGGGCGACCTGGAGTTCGTGAACGCCGGGCAGACCCCGCCGCTGCTCTTGCGCGCAGGCGGCAGCCTGGAACGGTTGTCCACCGGCGGCATCGCGCTGGCCATGTTCGAAGAGTCCACGTACGAATCGGGCCACGCCCGCCTCGAACCCGGCGATGCGCTCGTGATGTACAGCGACGGCATCACCGAGGCTGAGTCGCCGGCTGGCGTGATGTTCGAGGAAATGGGCCTCGAAGCCGCGGTGCGCGCCACGCCGGGCGTGGCCGCCGCGGTGCTCGGCCGCGCCGTATTCAGCGCCGTGGACCACCACCGTCATGGCGAGCGGCTGGCCGACGACCTTACCGTGCTGGTGCTCAGCCGTCCGATTGTGCCGCCGGTGCCGACGCTCGTCCAGGCCGTGTAAGCCAGCTACGACGTGGCGCGCGAGTGGAGGATGTCGAGCGGACTGCGCGGCGGGTTCCGGAACGCCTTCACGGCGTGGGTGTAGACCATCGTCGTCTCCACGTGCGTGTGCCCAAAATACTGCCGAGACGGTACTTGACGAGAATGCCTTGGACGGTTGCTTGCCTGACGCTCTCGCTATGGCCGCGGGGATCAAGTAGACGAGCCCGCTAGCCGGACGCTGAGGGACCCGTCGGTTGGCGATGGGACAGCGTGGCGTTGCGCCGTGCCGCCCCTTCTGACGTTGTCATTCCCCGTTTCCCGCCCGCCGACGCTCGTCCCAAGTCTCGGCGGCTGCGCCGCGCAAAACCCATAGCCCGCGACGCGCGATCTGACGTTTAATCGGGGAATGGGCCGGGTTCAGTTCCTGGCGATCGTGCTGGTGCTGTGGACGCCGTCTGCGTTTGCGGGCCAACCGGCCGCTCCAGATCAAGAGGAACTGCAGGTGCTCCGCACCCTGCAGCAGATCGAGACGGCCCTGACGTCCAACGACAAAGCGGCCTGGATGGCGCTCGTGTCCGTGAACGCTGATGCCGACTCGGCCAGCCAGTTCTTCGATGCCGTGGTGCCGCGCGGCGTGACCCGAGCCGTGGTGCGCGAGCGTGACCGGTCGCCGCTCGAGGGCGCGCTACCCGGCGACGGCCATCGACTCATGGTCGACGTCTTTCTCGAGAGCGGTCCGCGAGGTCTGCTCTCGACGTGGCGGCTCGACATCCGGCGGCCAGCGGGCGCAGTGGCCGTGGCCGGCCACACCGACTCGCCGTGGCGCATCGTGGCGCAGGAACGGTTGTCGGAAGTCGATGCCCTCCATCGCCTGGCGCTCAACCGCGAGCGCCCATTCACCGCGCGGGATTTCGTGCTGAAGTCGGTGGACTTCCAGTTGCGGCTCATCACCGGCTCGGTATTCGTCGCCGACACCACCGAAGGCCTGACGGCGCTCGTGCTGCTTGGCGACGGCGTCATGCGGTTCGAGCCCACGCCGAAGACCGAACGCGGCCAGGTGCGTCTCTTTGCCGGCACCGACGCGATCGAAAGCCGGTTCGACACGGCGTTCGTGCGTGTGAACCCGTACGACTTCGAGCAGCAGCTGGCCGCCGGCGCGCTCACGCCCGCCACCCCTGACCCGCGGATACTGAGCCGTGCGCGCGAGGTGTTCGACGAGGACGTGGCGCGCTCCTTTAGTCTCGACCTGAGCGACATGAGCCGCGACATCTGGTCGGTGCTGCCGCATCCTGGCGACATGGTGGCCGAGGTGCGCACCCGCAAGTACCGCACGCTGACCTACGCCCGGGCCACAGGCGAAGCCGAGGACGTCACCTTCTTCAGCCGCGAGCGCAAGCGCAACATCTCGGTGTATGCGTCGCCGCAGAAACTCGCAAGCCGGGGCGCGTACTACAACGAAGACGACCTGGCGGAATTCGACGTGATCGACTACGACATCGATGCCGATGTTGCGCCGGTGCGCGAGTGGCTCTCGGGCGTGGCTACGATCACTCTGCGAGTGAAGGCCTTCCAGCTGGCGGCGCTCAATCTGAAACTCGCTGAGACGTTCACGATCTCGACCATCACCAGTAAGGAGCTGGGCCGGCTGTTGTTCCTGCGTGTGCGAGGCCAGAATTCCGTGGTGGTGAACCTGCCGACGGCGCTCGCGCGCGACTACCAATTGACGCTGACGATTCGCTACCAGGGTCGCATCGAGCGCCAGACCATCGACTCGGAGTCGATTCAAGAGAGTCGCGGGCGAGGTCAGGAAGACAGCATCGTCACCGTGCAGTCCGAACCCAACTGGCTGTTGAGCAATCGCGCGGCGTGGTATCCGCAGTCGGGTGTGACCGACTACGCCACCGCCACACTGCGGGTGGCCGTCCCGGTCGACTACACGGTGGCCGCCTCGGGCGTTCCTGCGTCGAGTCCCGATGTGCTCACACCAACACCGGGCGCCGTCGGCGGGCAGCGGCTCTTCAGCTTCCGCACGACGCATCCGGTGCGCTACCTGGGCGCGGTTGTGAGCCGTATGGCCCGGGCCGACGCGGCCACGGTGGCGCTCGACATCGTCACGCCGCCCCCACCTCCACCACCGAAGTCGGTGACCCTGGCAGAGTTGATGGCGCCCCCGAAGCCGGTCCCGGTCGGCAGCCGCAACACCGTCGATCTCGTCATGTTCGGCAACCGGCGGCAGGAAAGCCGGGCGCGCGAGGCGCTCGGCGCGACCGCCGACATCTTCCGGTTCTATGCGTCGTTGCTTGGGGACGCGCCGTATCCAAGTTTTTCGGTCGCGATGCTCGAAAGCGACTTGCCTGGCGGTCATAGCCCCTCCTACTTCGCTGTGCTGAACAACCCGCTGCCGACCACGCCGTTCGTGTGGCGCAACGACCCGGCCACGTTCACCGACTTTCCGGAATTCATCCTGGCCCACGAGGTGGCGCACCAGTGGTGGGGACAGGCGGTCGGCTGGAAGAACTACCACGAGCAGTGGATCAGCGAAGGCTTCGCGCAGTACTTCGCCACGCTCTATGCGCGCGAGCGGCGCGGCGAGGGCGTGTACCGATCGGCGCTGCGGCACCTGCGACGCTGGGCGATGGCCAGTTCAGACCAGGGACCCATTTCGCTCGGCTACCGGCTCGGGCACGTGAAGAACGAGCCGCGCGTCTTCCGCGCAGTCGTCTACAACAAGGGCGCCATGGTGCTGCACATGCTGCGGCGTCTGCTGGGCGACGACGTGTTCTTCAAGGGGCTACGCCGGTTCTACGCCGAGAATCGGTACACCAAGGCAGGCACCGACGACCTGCAACGTGCCATGGAGGCGCAGAGCGGCCGGCCTCTGGGGCGATTCTTCGAGCGCTGGGTGCTCGACTCGGCGTTGCCGCGCGTGCGCTACAGCAGCGCGACTGGGGCCGACGGACTGGTGTTGACCTACGAACAGGCCGGCGAGGCGTTCGACGTGCCAGTCACGGCAACGATGCAGTACCTCGACGGCACGAGCGAAGACGTCGTGGTGGTGCTCAGTGAGGCTGCCGGCACGGTCGCGCTTACGCCGAGAGCCGCGGTGCGGTCGGTGGAGTTGAACCACGACGACGCGGCGCTCGGGCACTTCGAACGTAAGTAGCCGACGCCGGCCGCTGTGCGCGCGGGTCTACTTGGCCGGGGGCGTGAACTGGTAGAACGTGGCAATCTCGCCGATGCCAGCGCGAATGGCCCGCTGCCCCTGGGCGCGCGCCTGGGCGGACACGGTCTTCGACACGCCGGTCGGCGACCCATCGAGCTCGTAGACATAGTCGCGCAACGCCGCACCGTCGGCGATGTACATTTCCTGACCTTTGGCGTCGAGCCACGCGTAGGTGCTGCCGTAGCTCGAGGCCATCAGGCCGAAATCTGGACGCGCTGGTGGCGGCGTGCCTTTCGGCCAGAAGAGCGGCGTGCCGAAGACGGGCGATTGGGCCATGGGCGCATGGCCGAGCAGCGCGTACAGCGTGGGCGTGATGTCGGTCGTGAACGCCGGCGCCGACGGGCGGCTGTCGAGCGCAGCCTGCATATGCGTCGGCAGGTGCACGATCAGCGGCACCTGGACCACTTCCGGATACAGCGTGTGCGCGTGGCCCCAGCGGCCCTCCTCGCCCAGTGAATCGCCATGGTCGGACGTGAGCACGATGACGCTGTCGTCGTAGAGGTGTCGCGCCTTCAGGTCCCCGAGGAATGCACCGAAACACTGGTCGAGCTTGCGAACGCGCGAGGCATACGGCGCGGAGAACCCGTGGTAGTTCTGCCCGTCAATCGCCGTGTTTCCTTCGCGGTTGAGCACCGCGACGTGGATGTCCTGCGGCAACGACCACACGAACGTCGGCGTCTTGCTCGCCGCGATGGCGTCGAGACGTCCGCGCAAATCGTCGAGCGACGAGCACAGACGGAAGTCGGCGACATCGCGCCGGGAGTCGAGCTCGGTCAGCGAGCCGTCGCGCGGCATGATCACCTCGACGATGTTGTCCATGCTCATCACGCGCGCATAGCCCTGCTGCGACAGCAGCGCGTGCAGGGCGTTCATCGGCGCAAACGGCGTCACGTACTGTTTGTGGAGCAACATGCCCCCAACCCACATCGAGGGCACCGAGAGACCGGTAGCGCCGTAGCGTGTGAACGCGTGCTCAAAGACGGTGCTTTCGGCGGCGAACTGCTGCACGGCGGGCGTGAACTGCACCCGATCGTCGTAGGCCGACAGGTAATCGCGACGCAGACTGTCGATCACGAACACGAACACGTGCGGGCGCGTGGACGACGGCGGACCGTCGAGAGCGGCAAGACGCACGGGCACTGGAGTGGTCGGAATCGACCGGGCGATGTTCGTATGCGTCTGCAGGTACTCGAAAAAGGGCTCGCCGGCAGTCGCATCGCCGGTGGCGCCCGCGGCGACTGCAGGGTTGGCCACCTGCGGCACGGGCCGCTGCAGCCAGTCGCGCAAAGTGCGGAACGATGGGTCGCCGACCGCCCAGGCGTCGCCGGCCCTTACGGCCGCGTCGAGCGTGACGGGGCCAAACGGCAGCCGGCCGGCCGCCAGCAGGTATACCGCCAGGGCCACCGCGCACGCTCCGAAAGGCAGCGCGCCCGGCAGATAGACGCGCGCCGGCGCCCACTGCGAGGCGGTCGCCAGCACGAGCACCCACACGACGACCGCGCCAAGCTTGGCGACCGCGAAGTTCCAGTCCATCGAGCTGCTGGCAGCGCGGAACGCGAGCGCCACGACGAGAACGATCGCGGTCCAACCTGCGCGGTTCGCTAGACGAGGCGACTGCGCCCAGCGTGGCAGGACGCCGCCGAGCGCCAGCACCAGGCCATCGCTGTCGCTATCGCCGGCAGGGCCAGTACGAACGCCGCGGGCAGCCAGTACCAGGCCGATCGTGGCGCCGAAGGCCACGGCCACGGTTTGAGACGTACGGTCGTGCTGCGAGATGGCCGGAAGGATCAGCACGGCTGCCGCCATACCGATCAGTGCCGCCACCATCACGACGGCGCACAGCGCTTCCCACTGGGCCGGCTTCGACGTGAGGTCGCCGACGGCGCGCACGAGCACGAAGACCGCAAAGAGCGCGCCGAAAAGCAGCGCATGCGCGCTCACGCTCAGTACCGCGCCCAGCAGATCGAACGACCCCGTGGCGGCCAAGGCGCTGCCCGACACGATCACCACCGTGGCGGCGGTCGCACACAGGGCGACGATCGCGTCTCGAGCCAGAGGGTCCGCAACGCGCGGCCCATCGGTCCACGGCGCTTGTGACAGATCGATGAGCGCGATCCACACGATCGGCACGAGCGCCGCGGCTGCGACGGCAAGCGCCCACCCGCCTGGCTCGAGGCGTGTGAGTGGCGACGCGACGAGCGCGCCCACGCCGGCCATGGCCGCCGTCCACACGAGCGCGGCGCCGCTGATGAACGCGCGCCTGGCGGCGAGATCGGGCCAGAGCGCGAGCGCCGTCACGGGCGCGGCCACGACCGCGAGCACGCCGTGCCAGCGCGCGAAGACCACGAGCGCCGGCACGAGTCCGGGCTGCAGGAACTGCTCGTAGACAAACGGCACCGAGATGAGGAACGCGTGGGCGGCCGACGCGAGCCAGAACAGAATGACCACGGCACGGGCCGCGGCAGTCAGATGCCTCATGACGCGGCCCTCTTGCCAGACGTGCGCTCGAGCC
>JANNEJ010000242.1:0-5989 GCA_031378585.1 Acidobacteriota bacterium
GAGCGTCAGGAGGATGAGCGGCGCGAAGACCAGCGCCTGCACGAACCGCCGATGGCTGACGCGTTCCGCCAGATCGCGAAAGCGCGGCGCCATGCGTGTGGTCAGCAGCAGCGCGAGCACGCCCAGGCCGTAGAGGGTGCCCACGACCAGCATCACGGTGCTGGTGCGATAGAGCGCTTCCGACTTGGCGAGCGTGTCGGGCGAAAGTTGGTACTCGGTGAGGACGTCAGCGCTGACCGGGGCAGCGGGTGCTGGCCCCTGGGCATGCGCGACGGCGCCGCTCAGATAGGCGAGGGCGACCAGCACGAATGCGATGCGCGCGATGATCCTCATGCTGTCCTTTCGCGCTATGACGCCGTCGTGGCTACCAGACCCGCTCGTCGGATGACAAGCGACGCATAGCCGCGCACGGCCTCTTCATCAAGGGTGTCAGCCGCGATTGTATCGGCGACGCGAGGCAACTGCGCACTGGCGGCATCCGCAAGTGCTGCGGCGCGTCTGCGGACGTACGGAGCAGCCATCCCGACGTCTTTGGCGAAGTCGTCCCAGGTGTCTCGGCGCATCTCTTCCAACGTGGCCCGCTTCCCGATCTTCATTGCCAGCTTCGACGACAAGTCAGAATACGCTACGGTCGAGAGCAGGTCGTAGAACGGCGCCAGACGCACCTCGGATCCGTCGTAGAGCAGACTGAAGTTCTTGCCGTGTGCGTCGGCGTTGCCGACGATCAGGTTGAAGATGGCGGCGTCAAGGAGCGCGAGCGTCGCCGCGGCCGGACGCGTGACCACGCGGCGCAGCAGAACGAAACTCGATCTGAAGGTCGGTCCGTCCTCAGCTGCGTACTTCTGCTCGGGCGGGATGCCCAGAGCCTGACAGAAGTCCTCCTGGTGCAGGCGGTGGGCCCGACCGGCGTCGTCAAAACGCCGGTCGTAGCGGGTGACCAGCAGGTATGGCCGGCCGTTCGTGCTTCGCGCCTCCACTGGCGCCACCGGCAGACCAAGCACCGCCGCCAGGCGCATCGCCAGGGCCTCGTTCTCAGTGGTGGCGGGGAAGCGCGCGATGGGCGGCTTCAAGATGTGGGTGGTCGGCTGCCCGGGCGCGGGCAATGCCACGCGGCCCTCGACAAGCACGACGGGGAGCTTGGACTGCGCGCCGGCCAATGACAGGCGCAGACCCTCGCGCCCGGCAAGCAGTGGGCGCGTGAGCAACGTGTCGAGCAGTTGCACCAACTCAGCGTCGGTCAGCACCATGGGCGATGCGGTCTCAGCTGTGGGCGGCGTGTCGCCTTCCGGCCAGAGCGTCAGGGCTCCGGCCACGTCGCCGCCAAGCGCGTTGAGCAGCGCGAAATCGTTGCGCGCAGAGAGCCCGAGCGCGCCGGCCACGGCGTCGCGCTGCCCTTCTTCGGGCAGGAGGCCGGCAAAGAAGGGGCGGCACTCGCGTCGCGGGAACGGCGATTCGCGCTTGGGCAGCGACGCCGACACTGCGGGGCGTGCGGCGTTGGCGAGCCATCCAGAGGCGTACTCGAAGCTCATCTCACCGTGCTGGTCGACGCGCAAGGCGCCCACGACTTCCTCGTCCCACCACACCGTGAGCGTGCGGGTCATGGCGTGGCGACGGACGAGGAACCTGGCGGCGCGAGGGCGAGGCGGCAGCCGAGGGCGGCCAGCACTGCGAGCGTTTTGCCCAGTTGCACGGTGGGTTTACCGCGCTCCAACTCGATCAGGAAGCGCACCCCCACTCCGGCGGCGGCGGCCAGCTGGTCTTGGGTGAGCCCCTGCTCACGTCGCGCGGATCGCACCGAGGCGCCAAATTGCGATGTGTTCATGATTGGTCTTCCCGAACGGGAAGATCATGCAGCTTGAGCATAGGAATGTCCACAAAATTACCGATCGGGAAGATTTAGTGACGCCTGACCGAGTTGACGCCATGATCTTCCCGGTCGGGAAGTCGTCGCCTCCCGCACGCTGAGTGGTATAACGCCGGGCATGCGCGAGTTCAACGATGCCGTCCGCGAGCACCTGGTGCGAGTGCTCGACTGGGAGGACGCACACGTCGGCTTCGACCGGGCCGTGACCGGCGTGCCGCCGGAGGCGCGAGGCATGCGCCCGCCCGGCTTCGAGCACTCGCCGTGGCAACTGCTGGAGCACATCCGGATCGCGCAGGACGACATCCTCGACTTCTGTCTGAACGCGAACTACGAGCACAACCTGACGTGGCCGGAAGACTACTGGCCCACGGCGGCCACGCCGCCCGATGATGCCGCGTGGGATGCCAGCATCGCGGCGTGCACGCGGTCGCGGAATCGTCTACAGCAGCTCGCTCGGGAGGTTGACGACCTGACGGCGCCGGTGCCGACGGGCCAGGCGAACCAGACGTATCTGCGCGCGATCCTGCTCGCGGCCGATCACGTGGCGTATCACGTGGGCCAGGTCGTGGCGGTGCGCCGGGCGCTTGGGGTGTGGGGCTAGCGCGAGCGGGCTAGCGGGGGCCTGCGCTCGTAGCGATCGCGATCGTGGCCACATAGGCGCTGCGGTCGAGCGTCTTTCCGAACGTGGGCCTGGGCTCGAGGCGCTCGAGCCTGAGACGCAGCCCCGCGGCAGTGGCCGATTGCCCGTTGGCCAGGCCCGTGTGCAGGGTCACCACTTCCGTCGCGCCCTTGGCCGGCTGCACGCGCAACGTCACCGCCGCATCGCCCGCCCACACGCAGGTCACGTTGGTGGGACACCGCGAGTCGTCGGAGACCTCGGTCAAGGTGACAATCGTGGTGGACTTGGGTGGCGTGACCGACTCGCCGATGCGCAGTGCAATGCGGGTGTCGGCGTCTTGCTGGGCGGACGCCGAAGGTGCCGAGGCCGCCGGGACGACCGGTGCCGGAACGACTGCTGCCGCCGGGGGCGGAGGCGCGGGGCTGTTGTCGAGGTCTGCGGCAATCAACCATCGCCCGTCTGAGCCCATCCGCAGGGCCAGCACGAAGCGGCCGCCGGGCCCGGTGGACTGCGGATAGCGATAGCCGCCCACGATGTAGCCCACTGCGTCGGACACCGAGAAGGCATAGGCTGTGAGTTGCAACGCGCCGCCGGGGCGGGTAATGCCCTTAGCAATGGCCGCGCGGCCCTGCCTGAGCGGACTGCCGCTCTGCACGGCGAACCCGTCGTCGGCGAAGAGCGCCGCCAAGCCGGGTCCGTTGCCGTCGCGCCACGCGCGTTCGTAGTCGCGCAGCACGCGGTCCAGCGCGGGCGGCAGCGTGATGGGCGTCGGCACCGCCTCGGGGGAGCGGGCTGGCGCGGGCTGTTGAGCGATCGCCGGTTCGAGGACGGCCGCACTGGTGAGCACGTCGATGCGCAGCAGCTCGATCTGAGACGCACCGACGTTCGCCAGCCGTTCCCGCCGTGATGACGCCACCCAGCGCTCCTGACCGATCTGCATTGGCAGCGCCGTGCCGTCGGCAGTCATCGTGGCCTCGCCCAATGCAATCAGCAACGCGGGCGGGTTGGCGGTCGTAGCGATCTCCGTCATCTGCCCGGCTGGAATCACCACGCGAGGGATGCGCATCTGCGCGTTCGAGAACTGGACGTCGGTGGTCGTCTTCGCCGTCGTGCCCAAGGGTCGCGCGTCACGATAGAAGGGTGCCGAGGCGCCGGCTGCATCCGTCTTGAACTCCACTCGCAAGAAGTCGCTGGCAATCGCGCCGAGGTTCTCGGCAGAATGCGTCTCGTCGCCGCCGCGCGACACCCGGAATCCACCAGGCGTCGTCGGCTGCCTGGTCACGACATGCGTGCGCGAACCCTGGTGGGTGAAACGTACGGGCGACGACCCGCTGAGGTAGACGTAGGTCGTGACCGTGGGTGGATGGCCGTGCAGCGGGACTTTGCTGTTGGCCGGGTAGCGCACCCGCACGAGTCCGATCGAGTCGTTCTCGAACTGCGTGTGGTAAACGCCGTGCGTCTCCTGGCCTTCGGCCGAGGCGCTCGGCGAGACCGCGGCCACGAACATGGCGGCGGCCGCCGAGAGGGCGAAGGATGGAAGGAGGCGCGGCATGTCTGTTAGACGATGCCGCAGCCGGTTGGCCGGTGCAAGCAACACTTCTATAGCCCCGGGTGCGATGTGTCCCTGCCGACCAGAATTGTGCGATAAAACCACCACCGCATCCATATTGTGCTTGACAGGTTTTCGGGTGGGCCCGGCGAAAAGTCCGAGCCTCGCTCTCGAGAACGGCCCTCGGCTGCGAGGTGCCCGGGACGCGCGCGATCGGGCACGATCCCACTCTCGACGGTGGATCGCAGCGCGTTCGCCTCACTGCGGTCAATCTCCCGCGGCAAAAACTGCGATGCGATGATGCGACGTGACGACTGCAACTCTCGCTGAACCGTCGCCCACATCAACCAGGCCCGCTACGATGCGGCCTCTGCCAGCCTCAACCGAGGCGCTCGGCGAGGAGATTGTGGCGCTGGCAGCGCGGCTTCACGCCGGCACCTACGAGCTGCTCGTGCTTCTGCGTGAGTTCGACGACCGTATCACGTGGAACAACGGCTTCGTCTCGTGTGCCCACTGGTTGCACTGGCGAACAGGGATCGCCTTGGGCGCAGCCCGCGAGAAGGTGCGCGTGGCGCACGCGTTGGCGACCCTGCCGCTCGTGAGCGCCACGATGCAGCGTGGAGCGATCTCGTACGCCAAGGTGCGAGCGCTCACCCGCGTGGCTACGCCCGAGAACGAAGCCTCGCTATTGGACTTCGCCCAGGCCGGCACGGCCGCCCAGGTGGAGCGCTTCGTCGGCGCCTGGCGGCGCGTGGATCGAGTGGCGGCGGCGGAGGCCGACATGCGACATCTCGGCAGGCATCTTTCCACCTCGGTCGACGACGACGGGATGGTGGTGATTCGCGGTCGCCTCACGCCAGAACTCGGTGCCGTCGTGCAGCGTGCGCTCGAGGCCTCGGCCGATCGATTGTTCCGCGAAGCCCAGGGAGCGCCGAAGGCCGAACGCGTAGCCGATGAAGTGACACCGGCGCAGCGGCGGGCCGATGCGCTTGGACTGCTGGCTGAGGCGGCGCTCGCATCAGACCTGGACCGCGGGTGTTCTGGGGATCGCTACCAGGTGGTGCTTCACGTGGAGGTCCCGTCCGGAGCGACGGCAGAGGATGGCTTGGCCGGCTTGATGGAGCTGGACCACGCTGTGCTCCACGTCTCCGCGGAGACGTCGCTCCGCTTGTCGTGTGATGCGGCGGTGGTGCGCATGGAGCACGGCGGCGACGGCGCGATTCTCGATGTGGGGCGCAAGACCCGCACCGTGCCGCCATCGATTCGGCGAGCGCTGCAGGCGCGCGGCCGAAGTTGCCGATTCCCTGGCTGTACTGCGCGCCGCTGCGACGCGCACCACGTGGAGCACTGGGTGGACGGCGGCGCAACCAGTCTCGACAACCTCGTGCTGTTGTGTCGACGGCATCACCGAGCAGTTCATGAAGGCGGATTCGAGGTGAAGCAGCGCAGCGATGGGACGACGACGTTTCTGCGGGCGAATGGGGCGGTGCTCGAACAGGCGCCAGCGTTGCCGGCTCCGTTTGCACGGCTCGACGAGGGTTCGTGGGAGCCTGACGATATTCCAGTGTGGGATGGCACGCCGCTGAATCTGGCCTACGCGATCGACGTGCTCTATCCGCCACGGGTGCGGGGACGGTCAGGTTGTCGACATGATGCCGCTCAGGCGTTTCCTATCCGTGGTGAAACACGCCATGACGGCTAGCACCACGCGACTGCTCGTGGCGCCACGCTCTTCGGAGACAAGATGATCATGAGCCTACGACTCCGATTCGCCTGTACCTACTTGGTTCGCGCCATTCAGCCCATCGCGAATCTGCCATCCGTTTACATCCCGTACTTCCTCCCAGCGCCTCAGGAAGTTCTGACCGTTTGGCTTCTTGATGCTTGGAGACACCATACCCTCCCAGTCGCTGCACGGAGTCACGCGGAACCCTGTTAGCTTTCCCAAACGGGGATC
>JANNEJ010000281.1:0-5137 GCA_031378585.1 Acidobacteriota bacterium
GGCAAACGGCGCGTCGTCGTGACGGCAAACGTGCGTGGCCGCGACATCGGGTCGTTCGTGGCCGAGGCCGAGCAGCGGATCCGCGACGGCGTCACCGTGCCGCCCGGCTACTGGACCACGTGGGGCGGTCAGTTCGAGCAACTGCTGTCGGCGCGCACGCGTCTGCAGGTGGTCGTGCCGGTGGCGCTGTTCCTGATCTTCGGACTCCTGTTCATGACGTTCGGCAACGTGCGCGATGCGCTGCTGGTCTTCACCGGCGTGCCGCTGGCCTTGACCGGCGGCGTGTTCTTCCTGTGGGCGCGCGGCATCCCGTTCTCGATCTCGGCTGCGGTCGGGTTCATCGCCCTCTCTGGAGTGGCCGTATTGAACGGCCTCGTGATGATCACCTTCATCAACAAGCTGCGCGAAGACGGTCAGCCTCTCGAGGACGCGGTGATGCAGGGCGCCGTGGCGCGGCTGCGGCCCGTGTTGATGACCGCGCTCGTGGCCTCGCTCGGGTTCTTGCCGATGGCCCTGGCGACCGGCCGCGGGGCCGAGGTGCAGCAGCCGCTGGCCACCGTTGTGGCCGGCGGTATCCTGTCATCGACGGCGTTGACGCTTTTGGTGTTGCCGGTGCTGTATCGCCTGTTCGCGCGCGATCAGCAGGAGGTGGAGTTGTGAGGCGTGAATTCTTGATCGTACTGGCGACGCTCGCCTACGCGGCCACGCCGGTGATGGCCCTCGCGCATCCCGGACATGGGTCGAAGGTCGTCTTGGGCACGCTCAAGGAGGTGTCGCGTGACGCCATCGTCGTCGAAACGCGCGACGTGGCCACTGCCACCATCGTCAAGGTGCGCATCCTCCTGCCACCCGACGTTCGGTTCCGCCTCGACAAGCAACGCCTGCAGTCGCTCGATGGCATGATCGGGCAACGCGCGATCGTGTCGGTCGAGTGGGAAGACGACGATCGCGGTGGTCAGCGGCTGACGGCGACCGAGGTCAGGTTCACCAAGCCGAAGAAGAAGTAGGGAGCCTGGTGCTGGCCGTATTGACCACCGGCTGACCGGCCACGGCTTCGGTCCAGGCAAACACCAGCTCGCCGTTGTGCTGTGCGATGCGCGGGTAGCCGCTGGCTCGTGCGCCTGCGATCGCCGCCACTGGCACGAGCGGCGACCGCGTGCCGGCCGGATCGACCCGGCGCATGACGAACGTCGACCGCTGGTTGGCGAATTCGATCCAGGTCGCCACCGCTGAGCCGTCGCCGAGCAGCACGACGTCCACGCGCCCCCGCTCGGCCGCCTCGTCGAGTAGAATCGGCGCGCCGAAGGTGCGGCCCGCATCGGTCGAGAACGCCGCGTAGGCATGGCCCACGTCGTTCTTGAGCGTGAACCACGACAGCACCACGTCGCGACCGCGGGCGCTCAGCATCGGGCCGTTCACGGGACACGCGGCGATCTTCCAGCCGTCGTCGTGCACCGCCTTGGGCTCGGTCCACTTCCCCTGGTCGAGGCGCGACACGTAGATGTCGCGAATTTCGTCGTCGGTGCGATTGCGGAACGCCGCGATCGGACCGTCGCTCGTCATCGCCGCCGTGGTGGGACAGCACTCGCACACGCGCAGGTCGACCGGCAGCTCGCTCGTCTGCTTCCACGCCGTGTCGAAGGCGCCGAAGCGCACGCTCATGGCGCCACCGGAACCCTCGTGCGCGTCGTGCCCGGCCGCTGACGCCATGCCGCGGCCATCCAGCCAGATCAGGCCCAGGCCCGCGCCTGGCATCTGGAACAACGAGGCGAAGCCGTGCTCGGACTTCGTGCCGTCGTGGTGCGGCGTGAACGAGGGCGACCACGAGCGCCCGTCGTCCTTCGAGTAGGCCAGCCGCACGTCGTAGGCGTAGGTGTCCTTGCCGCTCTTCTGCAGCCAGTGCGCCGCGAGCGTGCCGTTGTCGAGGCGCAGCACCGAGGGCACGTCGGCCCAGTTGACGAACCAGTCGTCGCCGGAGGCGGCGGTCTGCGCCGACGTCCAGCCGGTGGGCGTACGCTCGGCGAACTTGAGCGTGGCGGTCGCGCCCGTCTGTTCCACCCAACTGAGCAGGATGCCGCGTGGCGACACGGTCATCTGCGGCTGAGCGCTGGTGGCGCCGGCCGGCGAGGGCAGCGTCGCGACCGTTGGGGTCCAGGCCGACGGGGCGCCGGGCGAGCCTTGTTGCGCGCCGACCGCGGCCAATCCCACGAGCACCCCGAACGACAGCAGGACTGGCGTCTTCATTGGGCGATGATAGTCGAAGGAGACAGCGATGCACACCGACCCGGTCTGCGGCATGCAGGTCGATCCCGGCAAGGCCGCTGGCAGCAGCGACCATCACGGGCAGACGTTCTACTTCTGCTCCAAGGGCTGCAAGACCAAGTTCGACGCGAATCCTGGCCAGTACGTGTCGCCACCAGCGGTGCCCGCGGCCCAGTCCCACTCCCACACCGCCTCGGACCCGCGGGAATACACGTGTCCGATGCACCCGGAGGTGCGTTAGTTGGGCCCAGGCGCGTGTCCCCTGTGCGGCATGGCGCTCGAGCCCGTGGTGGCCTCGCTCGAGGAGGACACGTCCGAACTCGACGACATGACCCGCCGGTTCCGGTGGTCCCTCGTGGTCACCGTGCCCATCCTGGGCTTCATGATCTCGGACGTCCTGCCCGGCCAGCCAGCTCCGCCATCAAGAAGCTGCTGGGCCTGACGCCGACGACGGCGCGCCGAATCGAGGCGGCGGGGGCGGAGGTCGAGGTGCCGCTCGAGCACGTCCACGTGGGCGACCGGTTGCGGGTGCGGCCCGGCGAGCGCGTGCCGGTGGATGGCGTGCTGACCGAGGGCACGACGACGGTGGACGAGTCGATGGTGACCGGTGAACCGATCCCCGTCCCGTTCGGCCTGCTGCTCAGCCCGATCATCGCCAGTTCCGCGATGACCTTCAGCTCGATCTCGGTGATCGCCAATGCCTTGCGCCTGCGGCGAGAGGTCTTGTGACGGACCATTGGCCGGATCGGCTACCTGCGGAGTGACGCGATCAGCGGACACCTCACAGTGCGTCGCGTTAGGTGGCAGTCCGTCACCAGCGCGTGCAACGCAGACTCCATGCGTCGCAGATCGCGCAGGCGTGCGCGCACGTCACGCAGTTTGTCCTCCGCGATGCCGCGAGCGGTGGCGCACTGCGTGCCGGCGTCCAGCGTCAACAGCTCGGCGATCTCGCCCAGGCTGAAGCCCAATCGCTGCGCGGCCTTCACGAACCTCACCCGTGCGACATCGCCCGGGCTGTAGCGCCGCACCTCGCCCCGCTCACGCGGGGGCGTCGCCAGCAGGCCCTTCCGCTGGTAGAACCTGATGGTTTCGACGTGCACACCGGCGGCCTTGGCCAAGGCCCCAATCGAACCATGAAACGCGTCAGACGACCTGCTGCTTGACTCCGTACTCACGTACGGAGGTTACCCTGGGGCCATGAGGCAGGCAAGGGGAGTGAGCGCCCTTCTGTGGCTGCTGGTCTCGCTGGTGGGCTGTGCTCCTGCGGCACCCGTGGAGACCACTGGAGGCAGCGGTTCGTTGAGCGACATCGTGTTTCTGACGCGTGACGGCTGCGTCAACACCGAGACGATGCGCGCCCATCTGGACGAGGCGCTCGCGCGGCTCGGGTGGCCGGCTGACTATGCGTTGATTGACGCCGATACCCTCACGCCCTCGGATCCACGTGGCGGCTACGGCACGCCGACGGTCCTCTTCGCGGGCCGGGATCTCTTCGGGATGCCCGAACCCTCCGTGCCACACCCCGCGCCGACGTGACGGCTCTATCCGGGCGGAGTTCCGTCCTCGGCGAGCCTTGAAACGAAGTTGTTGGCGGCGGTCATCCCGTAGTCACTCGCCGCGGCGAGGCCGTTCCGGCACGATCGTCTCGCCGCGCGCCAGCATGGCCACCAGCGCCTGAATCTCCTTCGCGCGCCCTGCCGCCGTCTTCATGTTGTTGGTGCGGAACGCCAGCGCGAACAGATTCATGCGGCCGAGCGTGCGCAACGTCTTGCGGGCCCGCGGGTCGGCCTCGATGGCGGCCCGCAGATCCTCCGGGATGGTGGCTGCCGAGGCACTCCGGATCGGCGCGTAGGCCGCGTCCCAGCGGCCATCGGCCTTGGCGGCATCTACCTGCCGCTGGCCCTGCGGCGTCATGCGTCCAGCCGCGGTGAGGCGCGCCACGTGATCGCGATTGATCTGGCTCCAGAGGCCGCGGGGCCGGCGCGGCGAGTAGCGCTGCAGGAACGACAGCTCGTCGAACGACTTGCGCAGGCCGTCGATCCAGCCCCAGCACAAGGCCACGTCGAGGGCTTCGGCGGTCGTAATCGAGGTCAGCCCCGAGCCCTTTTTGTGCACCTTGATCCAGATCTCGGTGTCGCTAGTGTGATGCCCTTTCAGCCACGCGGCAAACGCCGCTTCGGTGCGGAAGACCTTGATCGCGGCGGGGTGGGGGACTACTGGGGCCATGGATGCGAAGTGCGAGCTTAGCAGCTATCATCCCGGTTCATGGGTGACCTGCGCGCGGGTCGAAGAGCGCGTGCAGGAGGTGCACATGGGCCGGGTGTTCGAGGAATGCCTTCGAGGCGTGGGCGCCACGACTGCCATCTTCAGCGTGGCCGACGCGCTGCTGATCCAGCCGCTGCCGTTCAGGAGCGTCCGACCGGCTCATGTTCGTGTGGGCTGACCAGACGGCCGAGGGCGCCGAGGACGACGACCCGCGTCACGCGCCGGTGGTGATTGTGGACGACCGGCTGGCGCACCGCATGTGGCCAGGCACGTCGGCCGTGGGCCTTCGCATCGCCCTCGACCCCGGCGTGTCCGGCACGCCGTCGTACTGGGCCACGGTGGTTGGCGTCGTGCAAAACGTGCGGCACCGTTCGCCGGTGGAGGACGTGCGTCGACCAGGTCTACTTCCCGGCGCGCCAGATCACCCGCAACCCGTCGGTCTACCTCGTGAAGACTACCGGCGACCCCCGTACCCTGGTCGAGACCGTGCGCGACACGATGCGATCGCTCGATGCCGCGTTGCCGATTGCCGACCTGCGGCCGCTCGCGGCCTACGTCGCCGACGCGCACGCGATTCGCGGATTTACGGCCGTGCTCGCGGCGCAGTTTG
>JANNEJ010000292.1:0-4832 GCA_031378585.1 Acidobacteriota bacterium
CGGCTGCTCGAAGGTCGAATGGTCGATGACGGTCTTCGGATCGAAGAGCACCAGATCCGCCTTCATACCCGCCTTGAGCGTGCCGCGGTCCTCGAGCCCCAGCCGTGCGGCCGGCATCGACGTCATCTTCCGGATGGCTTCAGGCAGCGTGATCCACTGCTTCTCGCGGACGTAGAGCCCGAGCACGCGCGGAAACGTGCCGGCCCCGCGTGGGTGGTTGTTGGCGATGCCGCCGTCGCTGGCCACCATCACCCACGGCTGCTGGTAGAACGTGCGCAGGTCCGACTCGATCATGGTGTGACCGATCATGCCGGCGTCCTCGTCTTTCGCAAACCGGACGTACGCCTCGATGTCGCTGATGCCTTCGGCGCGCGCGGCCTCGTCGAGCCGCTTCCCGATGTACTGCTCGTAGCCTTTCCAGCGGGTAATCTGCACGTTCCTCGCGCCCCCGATGTCGTCGAGCCCGCGCTTCACACTCACCGGGTCGTCGTACTGCTTGTTGGGGATGAGCACACGCGGGGTCGACTGCCACGCCAGGTACGGATACGCGTCGGCCGTCACGTCGACGCCGCGCTTCTTCGCGGCCTCTACCAGCGCGACCACCTCATTGGCCTTGCCCCACACGCCCTGGGTGCCGAGCTTGATGTGGGTGATCTGCACCGGCAGCTTCGCGCGTTCGCCAATCGCAATGGCTTCCTTCACTGCGTCCATCGTCAGGTCAGCCTCGTCACGGATGTGCGAGATGTAGAAGCCGCCTTTGGCGCCGGCAGCCCGTGCCATCTCGACCACCTCTTCGATGTCGGAGTAGCTGCCCACTTCGTACTCCAGGCCCGACGACAAGCCGAAGGCGCCCTCGGCCATCGCCTGATCCACGAGCGCGCGCATCCGCGCGTTCTCGGCGGGGCGGGCCGTGCGTTTGTAGTCGGCGCCCATCACCTGCTGGCGGATCGTGGCGTGGCCGGCCAGCATCACGACGTTCACCGCCGGGGGATTGGCACGCAGCCGCTCGAAGTAGGCCGGTAGCGGCCACGGCGAGCTGCCGTCCTGACCCACGGCCAGCGTGGTGATGCCCTGCGACACCTGCGTCGTGGAAGCGGGCTCCTTCATGAGCCCTTCGGTGGAGTGGTTGTGGGCGTCGATTAAGCCCGGCGCCAGCACAAGGCCCGCACCGTCCACCACTGCCTCACCGGTGCGCGGTATCACCGCGCCCACGGCAGCGATGGTGTCGCCCTCGACGCGCACGCTGCCTTGGCGCACCGGCCTGCCCGTGCCGTCGGCAATCTGCGCCCCGCTGATGACGAATGAACGGGTTTGTGACGAGGGCGCCGTAGCCAGAAGACCCGCCAGCAGCACCGCCAGACCACACGCAGAGACACCACGCAACATGCGATGCAGTATAGCGAGCGGCGGGGGTCAGCGCCCGTCGAACGGGCCCCGGTGTCCGGGTTACACTCATCCCGCATGCCCCTGACCATCGGCGCCCGCGTGGGCGCCTACGACGTCGTCTCGCCGCTTGGCGCCGGCGGGATGGGCGAAGTCTTTCGCGCGCGCGATGCCCGGCTGAAGCGCGACGTGGCGTTGAAGGTGCTGCCGATTGCCGCCGTGGCCGACGCCGATCGCCGCGCCCGATTCGAACGCGAAGCGCAGGTGCTGGCGGCGCTTGACCACCCCAACATCGCCAAGGTCTTCGGGGTCGAGGACGCAGACGGTTCGCCGGTCATCGTGATGGAGCTGGTGGAGGGTCCGACGCTCGCGGAGCGTCTGGCGGGCCGCCCGATGCCCTTCGACGAGGCGCTCGCCGTGGCGCTCGACCTGTGCCACGGTCTGGCCGCGGCGCACGACGCGGGGGTCGTCCACCGCGATCTGAAGCCGGCCAACATCAAGGTGCGGCCCGACGGCGTCGTAAAGATTCTCGACTTCGGTCTGGCGCTGGCGCCCGCCAGCGACGGACCCGACACCGCGAACTCACCCACCGTACTGAACATGCGCACCATGCCGGGCGCCATTCTTGGCACGGCGGCCTACATGAGCCCCGAGCAGGCCCGAGGTCGGCCAGTCGATGCCCGCGCCGATGTCTGGGCGTTTGGCTGTGTGCTCTACGAGATGCTCACCGGCCGGCCCGCCTTTTCCGGCGAGACCACGACCGACATTCTCGCGGCCGTGGTGCACACCGAGCCCGACTGGTCGGCGCTGCCTGCAACGCTGCCACCGCGTGTTGAGGAGCTGCTGCAGCGCTGTCTGCAGAAGGCGGTGAAGGACCGCCAGCGCGATCTGGGGGACGCGGGGTTCCAGTTGCAGCGCGCGCGAAGCGCGTCGTCCGACGGGCGCCCCGCCTCGCCACCAGCGAAAGGCCGGGCGCCGTCGGCCGCGAACCCGAGCGCGCCACCCACGTCCGAGCGCGGCGAGCGTGCGTGGCTTCGACCGGCCGTGGCGTTCGCGGTTGGCGCGGCGGCGGTCGCGCTGTGGCTCGGTCTCGGTGGCGCCACGCCGGCGCCCGCCCCCGCCTCCGCGACGCCTGTCCGCACGTCGGTCGTGCTGCCGGAGGGCCTGACGCTGTCTCTCGGACGGGGATCGTCGGTGGCGATCTCACCTAGCGGCACGCGCGTCGTCTTTGCCGGGCGCGACGGTGCCACGACGGCGCTCTACCGCCGCGATCTGGAACGCTTCGAGTCACAGTTGCTCGCTGGCACCGACGGTGCCTCCGAACCGTTCTTCTCGCCCGATGGCCGCTGGGTCGGCTTCGTCGCCGACCGCCTGTTGAAGAAGGTCTCGATGGATGGCGGCGCACCGGTCAACATCGCGCCGGCGCCGATCCTGCGCGGCAACGCCTGGGGCGACAACGACACCGTGCTGTTCACGCCGACCAACGGCGCGCCGGTGATGCGCGTCTCGGCAAACGGCGGCGAGCCGGCGGGGGTCACCGTGCTGGCGAAGGGCGAAGCCAGCCACCGCTGGCCGCGCGTCTTGCCCGGCGCCACCGGTGTGCTCTTCTCGGTGTGGAACGACACCGGCTGGGAACCCGCCAGCATCCATGCCCAGCGTCTCGACGGCACCGGCCGCACGGCGGTCGTGGCGCGCAACGGCGGCTATCCGCGCTACCTGCGCGATGGGGACGCGGCGCACGGCTTCCTCGTCTACGCGCGCGAGAACGGCCTGATGGCGATCCGGTTCGACGAAGCCACGTTGACCACGACCGGCACGGCGACGCCCGTCTTCGACGGCCTGATCACCAACCTGTCGGGCGGCGCCCACTTCGACCTGTCGCCGGGCGGCACGCTCGCCTACGTACCCGGCGCCTCCGACGAAGCCAACCGTGACCTGCAGTGGGTCGCTCTCGACGGCTCGCCGTCGCCGCCGATCGAGGTGCGCAACTTCTCGAGCCGTGGGTGGGACCTGTCGCCCGACGGGCGGCGCGTGGTGTTCAGCAACACCACGGGAGGTCCGACGCGCAATCTGTGGGTGGTCGATCTCGAGGGTGCAACCACCTCGCAGCTCACGCAAGGCACCGACAGCTTTGCGCCCGTATGGTCGGGGGATGGCGCGTCGATCTTCTACCTGAAGGGCAACTCCGACCCGGCACTGGTGCGGCGGGCCCTGCGACCAGGCGCGACCGACGAGATCGTGTCGGCCGAGGGCGGGCGCGGCGTCAACAACGTGTCGCGCGACGGCCGCTGGATGCTGCGTGTGCGTAACAACCCGGATACCGGCGCTGACATCGTCGCCGAGCCGCTCACGCCGCTGGCGGCAGGTGGCACGTCCTCGGCGCCGACCGCCGGCGCGCCGCGGCCGATCGTGGCGACACCGGCGAGCGAGACCGATCCGAACTTCTCACCCGACGGCCGCTGGCTGGTCTACCAGTCGAACGCGAGCGGCCGACTCGAGATTCACGCCAGGGCATTTCACGACGGCGATCGCGAATACACGCTCTCGACCGCAGGCGGCACGGTGCCGCGGTGGGCACCCTCCGGCCGTGAGGTCTTCTTCCGCGCCCCGGACAACGCCATGATGGCAGTGTCCGTGACGGCCAGTGAGACCACCCTCACCGTCGATGCCCCGCGCCGGCTCTTCGACGCGGCTCGCTACGACGGGGCGTATGCCGTCGGGCCGGATGGCCGGCAGCTGCTGATGATGCCGGCCCTCACGACCGAAACCGCAGCCACCGAGATCCGCTTCGTCTTCAACTTCCTCGACGAACTGCGCGCGCGCGTGAAGTAGGCCGGCGTGCGTGTCATAGAATTTTCATCAGCGGGCCGGTGCGCCACAGAATCTTCACTGGACCCGCTCGGGACCCGCCGTCACACTCGGTGCATGCCTCCAACGTCGCGCTCGCTCCGTCCAACCGCTTCGCACGCTCGATCCGCCCTGTGCGTGGCGGCGGCCATGCTCGTGGTTTCGATCGGCCTGATGGCCCAGCGTGGACCCGGACCCGGACCCGGCCCAGGACCCGGCGGCCCGGTGCCGGTTGCCGACCTGACCCTGGCCGAGCGGCAGGCCTTCGACGAGGGCGTGCGCACCTTCGGCAAGCAATACCGGCTCGAAGACGGCCTGGGGCCGGTGTTCAACGACGAGTCGTGCGCCGACTGCCACCGGGGTGGCGGCGACAGCAATCGCACGGTGATTCGTTTCGGCCGGCTCGAACAGAACAGCTTCGACGGCCTCGAACGATTCGGCGGCTCGCTGATTCAGGCGCGCGGCATCGGCCCCGTCACCACCGCCGACGGCACGCACGACTTCCGGGGCGAGACGGTACCGGCCGACGCCACGGTGCAGACGCGGCGGAAGTCGCAACCGCTGTTCGGCCTGGGCCTGGTCGACGCGGTGCCCGACGAGAC